>CAJBRY010000483.1 GCA_903958085.1 uncultured Geobacteraceae bacterium | reverse complement strand
CACATCAAGAATATTAGTAGCATTGATTGTTCAATGTACGCACTTAAGTTTAGCCTGCCCTGCTTCTTCCTTGCGTGTCGGCATCATTCGGTTATATTCATCCACGAAAACCAGTTTAGGCTGATATTTTAATGCCTCAGCATTATCCATGTTTACAAAACTAGCAATTATAACGAGATCTTTTGGTGATACAAGTCGGGCAGCTGCCCCATTAAGACAAATTACACCCGAACCCCGCTCCCCTTCAATGGCATAAGTTTCCAGACGATTACCGTTTGTGACATTCCATACCGCAACCTTCTCATATGATACTATATCCGCAGCATCCATAAGATTACGGTCGATAGTAACACTTCCTTCATAGTGCAGGTCAGCACCGGTAACGGTTGCACGATGTATTTTACTCTTCAGCATGATTCTCTCCATAATTAAAACTCCTCTCCAAATATGGTATTATCTATCAATCTGGTTTGCCCAATTTTTATTGCCAAAGCCAGCAAACTGACTGAATCTACATATTTAACCTTTTGCAGCATCTCACCGTCCAGAACTTCAACATAATCTATGATCACAAGCGGATCCTGTTCAATTAGAGTGCGTACCTCGCTTGACAAAACTGATGCGGAACATTCACCGGCCAGAAAAAGTTCACGTGCGCGTTTTAAGGCGCGAGACAGACTGAGAGCACTCTGGCGTTCAGGTGGTGTCAGATAAGCGTTGCGCGAACTCATTGCCAAGCCGTCTGACTCACGAATAATAGGCATTCCGACTATTTCTATCGGCAGATTGAGATCATGCGTCATGCGTCGGATAACTGCCAGTTGCTGATAGTCTTTAGCACCGAACAAGGCAACATCAGGACGAACAATATTGAACAGTTTGGTAACTACGGTAGAAACTCCGTCAAAATGTCCCGGCCTGCTGGCACCACAGAGCGGCAAAGAAATATCGCGGACAGAGATCCCAGTTTGAAATCCCTGTGGATACATTTCGGTTGCGGTAGGTATAAAAACCACGTCCACGCCGCATGACTCAGCAAGCTTAAAGTCTCGCTCCAGATCTCGCGGATATCGATCCAGATCTTCATTTTTTCCGAACTGAATAGGGTTTACGAATATCGACAACACCAGCAAATCTCCTCGCTTGCGCCCTTCGCGCAGCAGAGAGGCATGCCCTTCGTGCAGATATCCCATTGTCGGTACAAAAGAGATTTGCCGTCCTTCACGCTCCGGGGCTATTGCCAAGGCCTGCATATGGATGATGCTATTGATAATTTTCATTATTTTCTCAAGAGAAGGAGTGCTCTTCGGCCGGGAATTCGCCGTTGCGAACTTCCGCAACATATTGCTCAACAGCACTTATAATAAGCGGAGCAATATCTGCATAACGTTTTACGAATTTCGGAGAATATTTTTCACAGAGCCCCAAAATATCGTGAATCACCAACACCTGGCCGTCACAGTAGGGCCCCGCCCCAATGCCAATGGTAGGAATAGTTAATTCTGCGCTTATCTCTGCAGCCAGAGTTGCAGGGATTCCCTCCAGTACAACCGCGAAAGCCCCGGCATGTTGTACGGCAAAGGCGTCGTCCATAATGCGTTCGGCCTGGTCAGCTCTCCCTTGTACTTTGTAGCCACCCATGCGATGGATAGATTGGGGGGTTAAACCTATATGCGCCATAACCGGAATGTCAATCGAGGAAACCGCACGTATAACGTGGGCTATGTTGCTGCCGCCTTCCACTTTGACAGCTTCGGCTCCCCCCTCTTTAATCATTCTGCCACAGTTTCGGCACGCATCTTCAATACTGGTCTGGTACGACATAAATGGCATATCAGCGACAAGCAGAGCTTTTGGGGCTGACCTCTTCACTGATCTGACATGGTAAAGCATTTCATCCATGGTAACCGGTAGGGTAGTATCATGACCAGCCACAACAACTCCTGCAGAATCGCCGACCAGAATGATATCAACTCCTCCGTTATCAACCAGACGTGCAAACGGATAATCGTATGCAGTTAGAACGGTAATCCGCTGACCATTCTGCTTCATCTTAAGAATATGAGGTATTGTTGTTTTTTTTCTCATAAATCTCCTAAATAAAAAACGCGCCGGAAGGCGCGTCGTGAACGGTCAGAAAAGTTTTTACAACTTTCTGAAGGGGATTCCCTATCCGTCCCGGTTCGCTTCCGAATCCGTGCGGTATTTATATCTGTTGCCAACTGCCAGAATTGATCAACTCCCAAAATGGGTAGCCGTCATGGCGGAGGGACAAAGTATCAGAGCACAATATTTAAATCCAGAAATTTATTATTCAAGCACCTCAATCGTCCAAGATAATTATATCCATCAGGCCCGGTTCTTCATCTGTTCCAGTTCCTTGACGACTTCAGCACTCTGTACGCGACGCGTTTCCATGTTATCAAACATTTCTGTCACCATTATGCCTACCAATTCAACATTTTTACGAATCAACTTACCATCGTCAACCTGACGTGTTGTTGAATGAACCATCTCGTGTGTCATATCCTTGATTGTGTCTATGGATTTGGCGATGCTCTTGGTAGCTTTGGCCTGATCGGTTGACGCCGCAAAGATCTGGGAAGTCATCGAGCTAATCTCTTCCATGGAACGAGCCACCAGTTGAACACTGGTAACCTGTTCTTGTGTTGCCATTTTGATCTGCTTCGTCATGTCCAGCGAACAGTTGGAGCTGTCAAAAATTGCCTTAAGCGATTCCCCGGTAGTATATCCCAGTTCAACACCCCGATGTACCAGATCTTTGGTTATTCTTATATTGTTTGCAGCAGTTTTTGATTCTGACATGATTTCTTCGATAATGGAGGTGATTTCTCCAGTTGAATGACCGGTTTGAAGCGACAGGTTGCGAATTTCATCGGCAACAACTCCAAAGCTTTTTCCATATTCGCCCGCCTGGGCAGCAATAATTGAGGCATTAAGAGCCAACAGGTTTGTGCGTTTTGTAATATCGTTAATAACGCTTACAATATTTTCAATGCGGGTACTGTTTTCAGCCAGGCGCTGAATGGCGTCAAACGAAAGCCCAACCGAGATCTTAATTTCGTCGAGTGCTGTTATGGTTTCTGTTACAACCGTCCGGCTTTCTTCAGCACGTTCCTTTACCTGCTGAGAAACCTCATGTGAAATTGCCGCATTTTGTTCGACGTTGCCTATTGTGCTGTGAATTTCTTCCATGGCTGAGGCAGACTGATGGACAACTCCGGCGAGATGATCAAGATTTCTTGTTACTTGTTCAATTGCAACAGAAATTTCATTTACTGCAGAACTGGTTTCATCAATTGAGGACATTACGCCTTCTGAAGCAGAAGCAATTATTGAAGTCCCATCAGCAACAGAGTCCACGCCATCGCGTAGGTTGCTTACATTTCTTGAATACTGGTCACGACTTGCAAGCAGGAATTTGAAAGAACTTTCCATTTCCGAAGTTAATGTGTCGATTGAATTCAGTAGGTTGATGCGGGTTATAGCTGATGCAACCTGATCAGCGAAAAGCATAATCGTATCAACATCGGAATCATTAAGTGCCCTGCGGCTGTTTTTATTATCAATTCCGAAAAGCCCGATAGTGTGACTCTTTACGACAATTGGACATAAAATGAAGCTTTTTGAACGGAGCGGAGACAGATTGTTATGAGGGGGCTTTAAATTGTAATCATCAGGATATCTTGAAATATCATCGATAAGAAATACCTTCCGCTCATTAAAACATTTTCCAATAACACCAATGCTTGAATCTATCGGCATAAAAACACCGGTCGGGTCAAAACCCTCAGTGCCGATAGCAGCGAAAAACTTCAGTTGTTTGTTGTCATCATCAGCCAATAAAATATTCACCCGTTCATAGCCTAGGACGTCGTGCAATCCTTCACCGCAGAGCAGTAGCACTTCATCAAGATTTAGGGACTTTTGAATTTTACTGCTTATTTGATGAAAATTCTTGATGTTGTTATCAAGCACCTTATAGCGATTTTCAAAGATTTCTTTCTGCTCACCGACCTCTTTATGAAGAATGTCAAGTTCAGCCGCCCGCTCATGGAGGTCATCACCATTTTTGCCAATCATGTATCCAAGAATTGCCAGAACCATTGCTGTACCAGCGCCCATATAATTATAATGTGCGAAGTGTTCACTGTTTACAACAATATCACTGATAATCTGTTCAATTAAGCTGCTTTTAGGGTCATAGAAAAAAATCAGTCTCATTGCGATCCAACCTACCGGAGCTCCGACGCCAAGCAGAAGACCGCAGACAGAAAACAGAATGGATTTTTTTTTCATAATTTATTCCTTAAATCGAGTACCAGATCTTTATTTGTCTGAAGCATATTTTTCATCAATAGAATTGCTGATTTCTTCCATGACTTTTTCTGCATCATCAATATTATAGGCAATAATATTTTTAAGGTGCATGTACGAATCAAGATCCATCTTATCAAAAGTAAAGCCAACACCGTCCTCGGCTATACGTGTTACGATACCATTAAAATTTACGGCAATTTCAGGCAAAGTACCCGTAAGAACAATGGCGATATCTACCCGCTCACCCTCCGAAAGCAGTTCGCTGGTCACAAGAAACATGCCCGTCATGCTAAGATTTTCAACCGCACCCTGAAACTGTCGATCGGCAATTTTTATTGTCGCTCCGACATTGAACTGTACTCTGGAAAACTTGCGGGTACTCATCTTTATTACCTCCGACGGTGACTTGCTGTAGCAATATTGCAAATATCAGGCTTTGCCTGCGGAGCCCAGTACAGTCTCATTCTTATGTTTTACAAGCTTGACAAGTTCTTTGCGAGCCTCGCCCAGATATTTGCGTGGATCAAATTCCTTAGGATCCTTGGCAAAATATTCACGAATTTTTGCTGTTACAGCCAGTCGACCATCAGAATCAATATTGATTTTGCATACTGCGCTTGCTGCCGCTTTGCGTAACTGTTCTTCAGGGATGCCAACGGCGCCCGCAAGGTTGCCCCCATATTGGTTTATTAATTCCACATATTCTGGAACCACGGATGAAGCTCCATGAAGAACAATTGGAAAGCCAGGAATGCGTTTTTCACACTCTTCCAGAATATCGAAGCGGAGCGGAGGAACCGGCTGTCCTGCTTTGAATTTAAAAGCTCCGTGACTGGTTCCGATAGAAATTGCAAGAGAATCAACCCCGGTCTTTTTTACAAACTCTTCGACCTCTTCAGGTTTTGTATAAGTAGAATGTTCAGATGAAACTTCATCCTCAATTCCTGCAAGAACTCCCAACTCTGCTTCAACCGTAACGTCAAACTGGTGTGCATATTCAACGACCTTTTTGGCAAGTGCGACATTATCTTCGAATGAAAGATGCGACCCGTCGATCATGACGGACGAGAAGCCACTGTCCACACAGGATTTGCAGAGTTCAAAGCTGTCGCCGTGGTCAAGATGCAGACAAATAGGTATGTCAGAACCTGCTTCACGAGCCATCTGCACAGCCCCCATAGCCATACAGCGAAGCATGGTTTCGTTTGCGTAACTGCGAGCCCCTTTAGAAACCTGTATGATAACCGGAGAATTGGTTTCGATGCATGCCGTTATAATCGCCTGAAGTTGTTCGAGGTTATTAAAATTATATGCGGGAATGGCATACTTTCCGGCCATCGCTTTACTGAACATCTCTTTCGTGTTGGACAACCCTAATTCGCGGTAATGAACCTTCTGCTTTTCCATTTAGTCCCCCTGAAATTTATTGAAGTTTAAAATATATGTCTTTTTCGCAGCGTATACGGCTGGCTAAAATACCACGCAGCAATTGTATAATCAAGGTAAACGTAGGCGTCTTTAAATACTGTCCCGCCGGCAGTAAACCTATTTTTTTGCTTTGCTATTTGTGCTGCCGTAGATCAATTCAGGTGTTTTTCAGATATTCAGCTATCCCATCACGTAATCCACGAGGTTCAAAACGGAATATTTTCTGCCACTCATTTCCGCAAATACTCTCCTCTAGAAGCATCTGCAACTGATCCATCGTAATCGGAAACTGTGGGATCTTCTGTAATATCGGAATAAGAAATTTCATTAACCCAAGCGGAACATGCGGCTTGATAGGAGACCTTCTGCCCATGGCGGCGGCAATCAGATCCAGCAGTTGCTCATAACTCACACGGTCATTTCCGCACAATTCATACGTTTGGCCTATGGTCTCCGGCATTTCAAGGGCCTGAGAAAAACAGCGGGCGACATCATCGGCATGAATCGGCTGGAGTCTGTATTTGCCGGTGCCAATGACCGGCATGACAGGAGCTAGCCTCAACTGTGCGGCAAGCATATTTATGAATGCATCGCGGGGGCCAAAAATCAGAGACGGGCGAAAAATGGTCCATTGCAGAGCACTTCTGCGTACAGTTGCCTCCGCTTCCCACTTTGTCTTGTGATAGCTTGATACTGCTGCCGGTCTGGAACCAAGAGCTGACATCTGCAGGTAACGGTTTGCACCTGCTCTGGCTGCAGCATCCAACAGGTTTGCTGTGGCCAGTACGTGCATTTTTTCAAAGGTAATTCCATGCGAAGGGAATTCCCTGATAATACCAATGAGGTTGATAACGGCATCACAGCCCTTAACGCTTTTCGCGAAAGTTTCCAGCGTGTTTATATCTCCTGATATCTGTTCAATTTCGCCGCTAAGTGCACTGCGACTATGTACCAACAGACGCACGGAATGTCCGCGACGTTGCAGTTCTTCTATCAGATGCTTACCCACAAATCCTGTCCCGCCAGCAACGAATATTTTCATTTTAATTCTCCCTGTTACTGTAAGTGGGTTCCTTGCACAGATTTTGTTGCCAGAAGTTGGTAGCGTCCCTATACTACCAAGAGCTAAGGTAGTTGTCACTCAAATGAAGGTGTTCTGCGTTAAAGCATTTTTTTCGGACTGTGCAAGCGTTTCGCCAAAACAGGGGGTAAGTATGAAATATCTTATGCTGGTATTTATTTCTTTGGCCGCAATTATTGGAGGCTGTGCACATGTAATGAGTGAGGCAGGTCTTGCTACTGTTGACCGCTCAATTTTGTACGCTGATATCGTAAAAGCGCCTGAAGCATTGGTTGGGAAAAAAGTGCTGATTGGTGGTGTCATCGCTGAAAATCTTAGTAGTGGTGATTTGATGCAGCTTGAGGTGGCACAGCTTGAACTGCTCTCAAATGGAGTGCCTGATGAAGCATCACATTCATCTGGACGGTTTCTGCTGGTAAGTGGAGAGCTGTTTGAGCCTCTTTTCTACCGTCGAGGTTCACTGGTTACAGTAATTGGGGAGATAAAAGGGCAGCAGATAAAGAAACTTGAAGGAGCCGACTACCGCTATCCACTCATTTCTGTAAAAGAAATTCGTCAGTTTAGAACATCTGAATTTAAAATCGATCGCTCATCAAATCCCTATCAAAACCAATTTGGTGACGAAAAATTTTTGCTGCGCCCACCTGGACCTATTGAAGGGGAATTCCGCAGACCTTGAGTCTATAGAAAAGCGCTATTAAGTCGGTAATTCAGCTGATTTAAAATTGTCTATTCCCCATTGCAAGATGGTGTCGCAGTTGCACGCTAGCAGATCTTCTGGTGGGTTCTGCCCCAGAAACCTGAGTGCATAAAAAAGTTGTTCATTCTTCCGTCCGGCGGCGTTTCCAAGTTGATGCGAAATCAGATTATCCCGTTTACTCAGTTTTGATCCGTCTGTTTCAGTAACTAACGGCAGATGGCAATATTCCGGATTGGGATATCCGAGAATGTTTTGCAGCAAAATCTGCCGTGGCGTTGAGGTGAGCAAATCCTCACCTCTTACAACCTGATTCACTCCGGTAAGAAAGTCATCTACAACAACTGCTAACTGATAGGCGAAAGCACCATCACTTCGTTTGACAACAAAATCGCCGGTAACTACAGCCAGATTTTGACTGATCCAACCTTTTCTCATATCAGAAAAAGTAATTTCGGCATCTTTCACTCTTACCCGCCATGAACGAATCGCTGAACCTTGATTGATACCGGTACGGCAGGTTCCAGAATATGGTATGCAATCGTCATCTGGATGAGGAGCGGAAGAACTTTTGGCAATATCCTTTCTTGAGCAGCTGCATGGATAAAGAAAACCGTTGTTGTAAAGATCTGCAAAAGCATGCTGGTAATGTTCGATATTCCGGCTTTGCCTTGACACCTCTCCATCCCAAAATAGACCAAAAGACTCGAGGGTCTTCATTATGTCGTCGGCCATTCCGGGAATCTGGCGTTGCGTATCCAGGTCATCCAGGCGCAGAAGCCATTTGCCATCAGCCTGTTTAGCCATAATATAGCTGCCGATAGCCGCCACAAGTGAACCTGTATGTAGCATTCCGGTAGGAGAGGGGGCAAAACGTCCGACAACCTGGCTACCTGAACTCTTTTTCACATCTGTTCCTTTCCTTAGGGGAGAAAAGAACAGCAATAGTCAGAGACAACCGGAACCTTCATCAGAAAGACAGAGTTAGCTGGTACGTTGAAGGACTCACCGCCGGAAACTTTCTTCCATTCTGCTCCACCTTTCATCTGCCACACCAGTTCACCGGAAAGAATCTCCATAGTCTCTGCTGCACCGGTTGAAAATTCATACTCACCTTTCTGCATCACTCCAAGTGTTTTTTTACTTCCATCGGTAAAAAGGAGGGTATGACTCACTACCTGACCTTCGAAATAGATGTTGGCCTTTTTTATTACACTAACATTATTAAACTCTGACATTTGTACCTCCCAAAGATTTGATTGCGTGCTGAAATATAAAACCCGCTGGATTGCTCCGGCGGGTTTTGTTTCGGTGCAACTATTGTTTTTGATTCAGTTGAAAGTTCCTCTAAACAGGTCAGCTTTCCATGCAACTATCAGACGCCCCGACGCAGGTGAAAGTTGTAATTCCGGACTGATCGTCGGAATTGCTATTTTAACATTACCGTTTTCAACTTCAGCAAATGCGCGTGCAGATTTGGCAAGGCCATACGCCGTGCCGACAATAACACCTGTTGCAGCGCCGTATGCAATATAATCAAAATTGTCAGAAGGCTTTTTTGTAAATATCATGAAAGCGCCACCAACAAGTCCACCGATTGCAGCTCCATAGAATGCATCCGTAAAAACTTCCTTGATGGTAGAATCTTCTGCAAAGGCAGAAGAAACCGGTGACAAAAGCGAAAACAGGGTTAAAAGCGCAACAAATTTTCTGAACTGCGTCATAACGTATAACCCCCATATCAATTTATTATTTTTACCGCCGAGTTACTAGCACACGACAGATAGTTCCGTCAAGCGTGTTTTTTGCATAACTATTTGATTTTTTGGAAAACCATGTTCTTGTGATCACTTTGTTATGGCAAGAGCCAAAGTTTTTTCCTCCTCTGCATTGTTTACCTCGCCATCCAAGCGGGCCTGCAACAGTCGCTTCTTAATGCGTTTAAAGAGTGGTCCTGGTTCAAGTCCAAGAGCTTGCAGGCGGTCTCCGTCCAATAACGGGGCAACGGTTCGTAGTTGCGTCAGATAGAGCGACACAAAGCGCCTGATCTGTTCGTTACTGGCTCTTGCTGCAAGATAAAGGAGCATCTCTAGGGTTAGGCCGCTAAACCATTCATGCAGGAGACTGTTGGGAATTTCGGTTGTCTGTTTGAGACGCCGCTTGATTGTGCTCAGTGTTTTAAAAACGATATGGCGCTCATTGCAAAGTTTTGAGGCGAGTCGTCCCGGGATGGCAAGGCGACTGCATACTTCGCGAAACTCATCAAATTGCAGGCCATCGCACAATGCCAGAAGGTATACTTGCCAGGCCTCACATCGATCCTTCAGATAAAGTAGTCGGAACCACGCCATTACCTGCAAGGTTTCGTGCAGTACGCGCTCTGTTGCCGGAACAAGTTTTAGAGAGTTATGAATAAAGTGCAACAGGTTCAAGGAAGCCATCCGGCCAATGGCCGCTGAAGGCTCCTTTTCACGCATGATCTGCACCAGTTCACTCAAGAGGCGTTCACCGCCAAGAGCACCAAGAAGATCCATCCGAACGGCATTGCGTATCAGGTTTTCGGTGTGCGGAGCGAGGTGAAAACCGAGACGCTGCTCAAAACGAATTGCCCGGAAGACACGTGTTGGATCTTCAACAAAGGATAGATTGTGCAGCACCCTGACAACTCGTTCCTGAATATCCTGCTGTCCACCGAAATGATCAGTAAGCTGCCCGAAACGATTCTCGTTTATGCAAAGTGCCAGAGTATTGATTGTAAAATCTCTACGGTAGAGATCATGTCTGAGCGAACCTCGCTCAACTGTTGGCAGAACGCCGGGAGATTCATAATATTCAAGTCTAGTGCTGGCAACATCAATCTTCATTCCGTCAGATAGAATCAGTACAGCAGTGCCAAATTTCTCATGACTGCGGACTCTGGCGTCATAGCGTTCGGCAAAGCATTTAGCAAAAAAGACACCGTCTCCTTCAACAGTAACATCAATATCCAGGTTTTCGATGCCAAGCAGCAGATCACGGACAAATCCGCCAACAACATAGACAGAGAGTCCCAGTTCGTCGCCAGTCGCACCCAGTTGGCGCAAGGTCTCCCGTATTTCGGCAGAGAGCCTCTTTACAACAATTCCTGCTATCGACCGGGTTCTAGTAGGAGATTCCAGGCTTTCTAGATCGTAAACAGTGCCAACAGTCATGCGCCGACCACCGTAATTAAATTTCATAAGATCTGTTCGAGTAACCGCACCGGTCAACTTTGCTCCTGCAAGAACCGGAACAAAGCGGCGATTACTGTTCAACATATAGGCTTGAATATCTGTCAAAGGTGTGTCCGGTGTCGCAGAAAAATATTCTGTATGCATGAAATCTGTCACTGGTGAGTCGCCAAGGCGATGGTGAAGAGCTTTCTCGATAGTTTTTCGCGAAATAATACCTGCCATCCTGTCTCCGTCCATAACCGGCATGGCATTGCAGTTGTAGCGTGTTAATAATTCACGAGCAGTGGAAATGCTCACAGAGTCAGGCATTGTCTTGACCGGAGCAGACATTATGCTGGCAGCTGTCGCTTCTCCACTTATGGAACTCTTCAGAAGTTCATCAAGCTGCTTCATAACTTTCTTGAGTGACTGGTTATGCACAACTGCAGATGCAGCCGTAGGGTGTCCACCACCCTCGAAAGTCTTCATAAGCTTACCGGCATCAATTTCCGGAATATGACTTCGAACCACCAGATAAACGTTATCCTCCATGGCGACCGCCACAAATAACGCATCCATGTTTTCCATGTCCCGCATAAGGTGGGCCACTGCCGCAATGTCACCGATATATTCACCGCAGGAAGCATGTGCTACCGAAACAACAACACCATTGATCGTGGTGGTTTTCAGGGTCGTCAGGAGCTGTTTCAGGATTCCCATCTGTGCTCTGCTCAGCTCAGGAGTCAGAGCATCACTCACAATATTCAGGTTTGCCCCCTGTTTTAACAACCATCCGGCAACACGGTAATCTTCCGGCGTTGCTGATGCAAACAGCAGACGCCCGGTATCCTCATGAATACCAAGCATAATCAGGGTTGCCTCTTTAGCTGTAAGAGAAACATCCTGTTCCATCAATATGCCCGCAATCAGTGTAGAGGCGGAACCACATGGGTAAATTTTGCCACCAGTTGATGAGATACTTTCATTAGTGGCAGGGTGATGGTCATAGATGTGAATTTCGAGGTATGGACGATTCAGAATTTCGGCGAAACGGCCGATGCGGGTGGTCTGTTGGCAATCTACAATAATAAGGCGGGTGATTGATTCAAGGTCAATGTCTTTGGCTCTGGTAAAGTTCGGCAGATATTCTGGATGGCGTTCTATGAAGTCTCGTACCCCCTTTTCCTGAGAACCGGGGAATGACAGCAGCGCATCAGGATAGAGGCGCTGCGCTGCTGTCATTGCGCCGAGACAGTCAAAATCGGCGTTAGTGTGAGTGGTTATCACATCCATGAAGTCATTAGATATGCACGCTATTTAGCTGTCGCACTCTCTCCCGCTTTCAGAAAAGCCTTGAAATCAATTGCATCACGCATCTTTGTGAGAGTATCTGATAATTCCCACCAGCCATTCTTGAAGGCAGCATAATCAGGTGCTCCGGTCATAGCCGAAGCATAACGAACCGAATTTGCATAGAACAGCCACTGCTTGATCCAGAGTTTCTCAATTGTCTCGTCAAATGGATTGGACTTGTCCTCCAGTTTTTTGTCCCATGCCTCGCTCATAAGCTTTGTTGCCGCGAGTACCATGGCATCTGTTTCGCGGTTGGTGCTGTCAAGTTTTTCAAAATGGCTCTCCACCATGGCAGTTGTATGGCAGGAGGTGCAGACCCCTTTCATTATACCCTGACGCTTCTCTTGTTCCCTCTTGTCAATCAGATATTCAGAAGCCGGTTCTCCGGTAAAAGTAGTAGGCAGCGGCAAGCCGTCCCTGTTTCTGATAATTGTAGTATCACCTGACTTGGGTTGCGGATGGCTGTATGGCAGGCCAAAGATTCTTACCCATAGGCGCGACCCGAAATCATGTGTCCGTTCGGCAATTACTGCACCGTCAGGCGTAGTGAGCAAGCTGTTGTGGCAACCTGCACAAGTTGGTGTCTTAAAGTCTGTGCCCACTTTCCACGGCACCGCTTTGAAGTTGAACTCATGGTAAAGAGATTCATAAAGGTTGCCGTGCTTGCTTTCCTTGTAGACATTATAGGCAGGTACATCAGGTTCCAGGTGACACTGTGCGCATGTGTAAGGCTTTCGAGCAACTTCAATGGAAAACGAGTGGCGAGGATGACAAGAAGCACATGAGCCGAAGCTGCCATCAGGATTTTCACGACCGACACCGTTGTTAGGCCAATTGGTCAGGTTAGGTACAGACATATCACCGAGGCGGGTTGTGATTTTCTTCATTCCGTTTACCTCTATTTTAGTGCCGTGGCATCCAAGGCAGGTGTCGTTAAGGGTCGAATTTGTAGCATTCATTACAGTTATCTTACCGTTTTCTACTGTTTTAGATCCAACTGTTGATTTGACAAGGGCGTGGTAAACTGGGTTTTCCAGCAGAATCTTGATTGCGTTGGCCTTTTTAGTGTGTGCGTACTGTGCGACCTCTTTTTCGTGGCATGTTTTACAGTCATTGGGAGTCACAAGAACATTTATCCGATAGCCGTTATGTTTAAAGTTGTCCTTATGTGCATCCGGGTTCTGACTGTGGCACTCATAACAGCCGACGGCAAATTTGGCATATCGTTCCGGAACGGTCGGCGCAGACATACGTCGCTCAAGATCCGGAAGCTTAAGGCTCATCGCAGGGGTAAAATGCGCGTGTCGACTTGATTGCCAGTCTTTGACGATACCGGGAGTATAGATGGCGTGACAGGCGATGCAAGCCTGTGATTCCGGTGTGATTGCTGTCCCAGATGCAGCCTCAGTTTGTTTTGATGAAGCAGCAGCGGATTGCGCCATTAAAGCTGTAATCATTGCGAATGCGATTCGTATGAAAAAACGTGACATCTCAAACCCCCATCAAGCAGAATATCTAGTGAATCAGAACCAGGCACGACACGGAGTTTACTTCGCATCACATATCGGCATCGGTTTCAAGTGCCAGATTTCATCGTTATAATTGCTTATCGTACGGTCAGTTGAAAATTTGCCGCTACAGGCAGTGTTCATAATACTCATGCGCACCCAGCGTTCGCGATCCTGATAAGCCACAGCAACCCGCTGCTGGGCATCCACAAAACTTCTGAAATCACCGGCTACAATCCATGGATCATTTTGAGAGCAGATCGCATTTATGATCGGGTCGAAAAGTGTGGCGTCAAACAGATTGAAGTGTCCGGAGCGAAGCAGTGTCATTACCCTCTGCAAGTCATTATCCTGGTTGATTATGGCATGAGGATCGTATTGCCAGCGTAATTCTTCAACCTCCTCGCTCGTAAGGCCGAACATGAAAAAGTTTTCTTCGCCGACTTCTTCGCGAATTTCAATGTTTGCCCCATCCAGTGTTCCGATAGTAACCGCGCCATTCATCATGAACTTCATATTTCCGGTTCCAGAAGCCTCTTTGCCGGCTGTTGAAAGTTGTTCCGACAGGTCAGTCCCTGGGCAGATAACCTCCATAGCCGTGACGCTGTAGTTGGGCAGGAAAGCAACCTTGAGTTTGTCTCCGACCATTGGATCGTCATTTACCACACCGGCAACATTATTGATCAGCTTGATGATCAGCTTCGCCATTGCATAGCCGGGAGCCGCTTTGCCTCCTATCAGAACGCAGCGATTTACCCACTCGGCTGTATCGCCACGCTTAATCCGGTCATAGAGGTGAATAACGTGCAGAATGTTCAGGAGTTGGCGCTTATATTCATGAATGCGTTTCACCTGAACATCAAAGAGCCCGTCTAGATTAAACTTAACACGGCATTTCGCTTCGACAAGAGCGGACAGGAGTGCCTTGTTAGTCTGCTTGACCTCATGCCATCGCTGCCTGAACTCAGGATCGTCAGCCAATTTTGCAATCTTGTTGATCTGCTGAAGGTCTGCCACCCACCCCTCACCGATTTTTTCAGTTACAAGCTGACTTAAGCCCGGATTACAGTGTGCAATCCAGCGCCTTGGTGTGACTCCGTTAGTCTTGTTGTTAAACTTTGCGGGCCAGAGTTCATAAAAATCACGAAACAGTCCCTGGGCAAGAAGTTGCGAATGCAGGGCTGCGACGCCGTTGACGGAAAAGCTTCCTACTATGGCCAGATACGCCATTCGAATCTGCGGTGTTTCTCCCTCCTCAATAATGGACATACGGCGCATCCGTTCTTTATCACCTGGCCAGCGGCTGGATACTTCGGATAAGAAACGTGCGTTTATCTCCAGTATTATTTCAAGAATTCGCGGCAGGAGTTGTCCAAAAAGTGGCAATGGCCATTTTTCAAGCGCTTCCGGGAGCAGGGTATGGTTTGTATATGCCATAGTTTGACAGGTAATTGCCCATGCTTCGCCCCAATCGATGCCCCTTTCATCGATAAGTATGCGCATTAGCTCCGGTACTGCACAACTGGGATGGGTATCGTTCAACTGGAAGCAATTGTTGGCAGCAAATTCGGTGAAGTCCCCTTTGCGAACCATAACCCAGCGATCAACAACATCCTGAAGGCTGGCAGAAGCGAGGAAGTACTGCTGGCGAAGACGAAGTACCTTGCCGTTTTCACTGGCATCGTTTGGGTAAAGAACCATCGTGATATTTTCTGCTTCATTTTTGGTAGCAACCGACTCTGCGTAATCTCCTGCGTTGAATTCGCCTAGGTCAAATGCATCAGTAGCCGCAGCTTTCCAGAGTCGCAGAGTATTGACGGTGCCATTTTTATAGCCCGGGATCGGAATATCAAAGGGAACGGCCAGTACATCGCGGCTCTCAACCCAGCGTGCTCCCTGCTCACTATTCTCTTTTCGATATTGCTCGGTACGTCCGCCAAAACGGACTCGCTGTGTAAATTCCGGACGCTCCTGTTCCCAGGGGTTTCCATCCCTAAGCCAGTGATCTGGTTCCTCAATCTGGCGACCATCAACAATCCGCTGTCGGAACATGCCATACTCATATCTGATACCGTAGCCCATAACTGGAAGCTGAAGTGTAGCGCAGCTGTCAAGGAAGCAGGCGGCCAAACGACCGAGGCCGCCATTACCCAATCCCGCATCAATTTCAGCTGCCGTCAAATCCTCCAGATTGATGCCCAGTTGCTGCATTGCCTGGGAAGCGGTATCTGTAATGCCAAGATTCAGCATGGCGTTGCCAAGCGCCCGGCCCATAAGAAATTCCAAAGAGAGATAATATCCACTTTTGCAATGGGATTCGACATACGAGTAGCGGGTTTTCTTCCATCGTTCCATCAGACGGTCACGGACGGTAAGAGCCAGAGCCTTGTAAAAATAATTGACGGAATGACAGTATTTGTTCTGACCGAGGGTATAGGTAAAATATCTGCGATAATCGTGAATCAGGGCCGAAGCGTCCTGAGAGAGCGGTGGGAGTTCTGTTAATCCGGGTGAGTTGATTTTTTTATGCTTCTTTTTCTGAACCATTATTACTTCCTTCCTTGCGTCGCCGCATCTGAATAATGCGGTTAGTAAATTAAAGTCTCATGTTTGGAGTTGGAACGTACACGTTTTTCAGCTGGAAGGCAATTTCAATGAGCTTTCCGCAGGTGAG
Organism: uncultured Geobacteraceae bacterium; assembly: GCA_903958085.1. Taxonomy (GTDB): domain Bacteria; phylum Desulfobacterota; class Desulfuromonadia; order Geobacterales; family Pseudopelobacteraceae; genus JACRCG01. The sequence goes on along the minus strand of CAJBRY010000483.1, from coordinate 10,760 downwards.
GATTATTTTACTCCGACATTTTTCGGAACCGTCTTATCGCTTCCGGGATGGCGTCTTCTCTAATATTTCCAAACGCAAGCCTCAAATACCCTTCAAGGCCGGAGCCAAAAACTTCGCCCGGAAGACAGAGTAGCGCTGCTTCATCAACCAGTAGTTTAGCGATTTTTCGGCCACTGCATCCGGTAAACGGGTGCCGTACCCAGGCAAAGAAAGCTCCACTCGCCACGAGTCGGAAGCGGTTGCCAGGCTTAACAAATTCAGAACGGAACAGGTCATGGCGCCGGGTCATCATATCGCGGTTTTTGGCGACCCAATCAGCAAGATTTTCAATGCCAAATTTTATCGCGTGCTGCGTAATGCGTGGCTGGCAGACAGCCATGGTGTCCTGCGCTTTAAGGGCTTGATGTATAAATTGTTCTGAAGCTACCAGCATTCCGGCCCGGTAGCCGGTCAGTGCGTATGTTTTGCCAAATGAGGCTATCTGGATAAAATGATCACCCCATGTAGGATTGCTGAAAAGCTTATGGGGACGAATGCCGGCAGGTATAAATTCGTTGTAGGTTTCGTCAAGAATCAGGGCGATGTTGTGACTCCTGGCAACATCATACAGTTTTAGAATAGTTGCAGGCGGTGTAATTGTGCCAGTCGGGTTGCTGGGGGAGACAACCAGAATTGCTCTGGTTCTGTCAGTAATGAGATTTTCAATGGTTACAGGATTTGGTATTCCTGAGTCAGACTCCACAAAAGGGGCGTAAGCAGATCTAATCCCCAAAATATCAAGAGCCATAGGATGGTCAAAATAGTATGGAGCCTGTACGACGACTTCATCTCCGGCGCGGCAAAGGGTGACAATAGCAAGCCAGAATGCCTGACTGGCGCCGATCGTAAGACAAATATTTTCGGGTGACAAATGCGCACCATATTTTCTGTCATAGTAATCACAGATAGTATCCCGTACTTCCGTCAGTCCCTCGTCAGGTGAATATTTTGACATTAGCGGATCACTAAGGAGACGCGACAGATGATCCGTCATTTCTTCTGCCGGTGCATAGTCAGGCACCGCCTGACAGAGATCAATCACTTCCTGTCCATCATCAGGACGTTCAGTCCCCCAGCGCTTTACCTCGGATATAGGTGGGCAGTGGACTTTGCCAATAAGTGGCGACATTTTCATAACCATCAATCATTCTCCTGCAAGATCAAATATTGACGTTGAATATACCAGAAATAACCCTTCTCGCACGTACAATTTTCCTCCATAAAATTCATATTTTATATTGACATAGCTATTTACCATCGGTATAAGTTCCAATACTGTGGAAAAAAGTGGAACATTGTGGAAAATAATGCCAACTGGATGCCAAATGTTTAGGGGAATTTTCGAAACAACCATAGACGCCAAGGGGCGAACCAGTCTGCCTTCGAAATTCAGGGAGACGCTTGTTGCCACTCATGGTGACGACCGTTTCTTTCTGACGAATTCAGCGCCGATAGGTCTTGGAGATGGCATGCACAGCTCCGGTCTCCTTATTTTTCCCTATAAAGAGTGGTTTGTCTTTGAAGAAAATTTCCGCACTATCAAAGGTTTTACCTCTGAGCAGCGTAAAAACATCATGCATACAATTATCGCTCCGGCTCAGGAATGCTGCGCCGATAAGCTGGGGCGTTTTCTGATTCCACCGACGTTCCGCAGGGACGCTGCTCTTGACAGGGATATCCAGTTTGTTGGCACGTTGGACAGAATTGAGATATGGAGCATTAGCGAATGGAACAAGGTTCGCACGCAGAACTTGAAGAACTTCCCAAGTGGCACCGAAGCGGCTGCTGAGCTTGGTCTATAGTGACGGTATTTCGGCATCTTTCGGTTCTGCCGGATGAAGTGATCAGTTTTCTTGAACCTGAAGATGGAAAAACATATCTGGACGGGACTGTGGGTGGTGGTGGTCACAGCGGATTGATCCTTGAAAAAGCACCGGGAGCGATCCTGATCGGCATTGACCGGGACCAGGCGGCTCTTGCAGCAGCGAAGGCAAGACTGTCTGCAAATAGTGAGCTTGTCAGGCTTGTTCACGGCAATTTTTCGGATGCTGGCAGCATCCTGAACAGTATTGGCATAAGGAAACTGGATGGCTTCATTCTCGATCTTGGGGTTTCGTCACATCAACTGGATACAAGAGAGCGCGGTTTCAGCTTCCAGCAAGACGCTCCTCTGGATATGAGAATGGATACCAGTAGCGGGGAAACGGCTGCGGATCTTCTTAATGAACTGGCGGAAGCCGATCTCGAAAAAATTATCGGCGAGTACGGAGAAGAACGCTGGGCTAAGAGGATTGCTTCTTTCATCGTAAAGGAACGTGCAGATTCACCGATAACAACGACGTTTCGACTCGTGGATATCATTAAGGGAGCAGTTCCAAAAGCCAAATGGGATGAGAGAATACACCCGGCTACGCGCACTTTTCAGGCGCTTCGTATAGCGGTAAACAGCGAATTAGAGAGTCTGGAGCTGGGAATGCGCAATGCTCTTGATCTGCTGAAACCTGGTGGGCGGGGAGTGATCATTTCATTCCATTCACTGGAAGACAGAATTGTTAAACACATCTTCCGGGAATATGCCGAAGGATGTACCTGTCCACGACAGTTTCCTGTTTGCGTTTGTGGCAAACAACCGCGAGTAAAAATACTTACAAATAGGCCGACAACTGCGACGCAGGCGGAGTTAGACAGGAATCAACGATCACGTAGCGCCAAATTGAGAGCGATTGAAAAGCTGTAAACAAGGCAAGAGGTGACCATTATGGCACAAGCAAGAACCGATTTCACAAAAGTCGCTACACCGCAGACCCTTGGTGGTCTGGATGTATCCCCGCATCGAATCGATGTATTCAAATACCTCATGGTATGCATGATGGTGTTTACAATTGTCTCTGTTTTCCATGTCTGGTCACGCTTCAAGCTGGTTGATCTCAATTTGCAAATTTCAGAAATCAGCAGGCAGCTGAATGAGGCAGGGCAGGAGCAAAAGCGCCTGAAGCTTGAAGCCGCATCGCTTAAAGCTCCTGCACGTATTGAGGCTATTGCCAAGAATGAGTTGGGAATGGCACTCCCGACGGAACAACAGGTCATTCACGTAAAATGAACGATGACCGGGAAAAATGGGCGCGCATCCGAATCATAATGATCGGAACCATATTCGGCCTGATGTTCCTGACAGTGGCCGGACGCGCGTTTTATCTTCAAATTCTCCAGCATGAAGAGCTTGTAAAAAGGGCCGATAAACAGCATCAACACAAGATTGATCTTACTCCTGCGCGCGGCAGCATTCTTGATCGTAATGGCACTACGCTCGCAGAGTCTATTCAGATGGATTCATGCTATGCCGAACCACGGCGTATCAAGGATGTAGATGGAACTGCCGGAGTGTTGGCGCCTATTCTTGGCATTCCGAAGCATGAGTTAGTTTCCAGGCTTTCAGTGAATAAATCTTTCGCCTGGGTTGAACGCTGGTTGCCACCTGAGGTGGCTCTCCGGGTAAAAAACATGAAACTACCTGGAATCGGTTTTGCGCCTGAATCCAAACGATTTTATCCGAACATGGAAATTGCCGCTCATGTGGTTGGTTTCACTGGACGTGACCCTAACGGTCTTGAAGGTATTGAGCTGAAATATGACAGTACCATTATGGGTAACACCGGCTACATGATTACCGAGCGGGACGCGCTTGGTAGAAATATTGCCATAAAGAATACGGTTATAAAAAATTCGTCCCCAGGCAAAAATATTATACTGACGCTTGACAAGACCATTCAGTTTATCGCTGAAAAAGAGTTGGCTAAAGCAGTTGCAGAAAGTAATGCCAAAAGCGGTATGGCGCTGGTTATGGAGTCAGATACCGGCAAGGTTCTGGCTATGGCAAACTATCCTACTTTCAACCCGAACGCATATTCACGTTATTCGCTCGCTCAATTGCGTAATCATGTTGTAGTTGACAGCTTTGAGCCAGGTTCTACATTTAAGGTGTTTACTATTGCAGCAGCACTTGATTCAGGGGTTATTAAAGCAACGGATGTATATAACTGTGAAAATGGCAGTTATAGAATTGCTGACCGGACAATTCATGATGATCATCCGAAATCTCGACTGACAGTTTCAGAAATTATTAAATATTCAAGTAATATCGGATCTGCAAAGATCGGTTTCAAGATGGGCGAGGAGAAAATGTCAGCCTATCTGCGCAATTTCGGTTTTGGCGGGCGTACCGGAATTGATCTGCCAGGAGAATCAGCCGGGAGTCTTAAGCGCCGCTGGTATGGCATCGACCTTGCGACAATTTCCTTTGGTCAGGGAGTTTCGCTATCAACCATGCAACTGGTTTCTGCGCTTTCGTCAATAGCAAATGGCGGCAATCTGATGAAGCCATATCTGGTGGATCAGATTCTGGATGATAACGGCACCGTGATACAGAAATTTGAACCTCAGTTAGTTCGTAGAGTTATCTCGTCTGAAACAGCCCAAAAAGTAACAAAGATGATGGAAACCGTAACAGGAGAGGGTGGGACAGGTACAAAAGCCGCTTTGGACGGTTATCGTGTTGCCGGGAAAACCGGTACGGCTCAGAAGGTTGATTCGGTTACTCATACATATTCACCATCCAAACGTATCGGCTCATTTGTTGGTTTTGTTCCGGCCGATAAGCCTAAGCTGACAATAGCGGTGATTATTGATGAGCCGCAAGGCATTAAATACGGTGGTGTCGTTGCAGCTCCAGCATTTAAAGGCATTGCACAGAATTCTCTGGCGTATCTTAAAATACAGCCGAACCTCCCGACTAGCGCATCTCACAGGCAGGATACGGCAACTTCATCATCGGTTGAGTCTGTTGAATCTGTTGAATCGCTTTCAGATGGCGATAACCAGGAAATGCCAGTTGAAGGAGAGGTAATGCCGAACTTCAAGGGCATGAGTATGCGGAGGGTTCTGCAGGTGATGGAAAAACGCGGGATAAATATCCGGTTGATCGGAAGTGGAAAGGCGATGGAGCAAAGTCCGTCACCCGGTAATAAAATTCGGGGCAATGAAGTCTGGATAAAATTTATACCTTCAGCGTAAGATTAAATTGCCTGCCTCTTACCCGGCAGGTTTTAGCATTTTTGCAGGAGAGAGCATGACGCTTTTTGAACTGATAGAAAAACTGCCTGGTGCTCTAATTCACGGGGATAGTTCTGTTGCGATCAGTTCATTGACTTGTAACTCTCAAACGGCTCTGCCAGGCTCACTCTTCTTTGCCCTACGCGGTTCACAGGCTGACGGGCATCAATATATTGAAAGAGCAATTGCTGCCGGTGCTACAGCTGTTGTGCTTGAAGATGCAACTTTTGCCCCTTCAGCCGTTCCGTGGGTCAGAGTGGAAAACGGACGAGCAGCTATGGGGCGGTTGTCGGCACTCTTCAACGGTGATCCAACAGCAACAAAACCACTAATCGGTATTACCGGTACAAATGGCAAAACTACAACAACTTTTCTGATTGAAGCTATTCTTGCTGCATCCGGTAAACCTGCCGCAGTTCTTGGCACTATCAGTTACCGATTTGGCAGTACTAAAATTGAAGCGTCGCACACCACCCCTGAGTCAACTGAACTTCAGAGCGCTTTTAGGCAACTTTCAGAAGCAGGTGCCCAGGCTTTTGTAATGGAAGTTTCTTCGCATGCTCTTGAACAGAAACGTGTTGATGGTTGCCATTTTGATATAGGTATTTTCAGCAATCTCACCCGTGATCATCTGGATTACCACCTTACGATGGAAAGCTATCTTGACGCAAAGTGTCGTCTCTTTGCCGAACTGCTTCAGCCATCACCGGAAAAACCACAGCGCCGGGCCGTAGTAAATATGGATGACCCTAATGGCAGAACAATTTTAAGTCGTAGTGCCTGTCCGGTTATTACTTTTGGTATTAACGGAAATTGTGATGTCCGTCCGGTCAACGTCTCAATATCGGTTAACGGCATCAGTGCCTGTATGATAACTCCGTCTGGTGAATTTGAGTTTGTTTCGCACCTGCTTGGACGTTTCAACCTTTCCAATATCCTTGCCGCTGCTGCGGCAGGAGTAGCACTCAATCTTCCTCTCAGCGCAATCAAGCAGGGAATTGAAAGCCACTCAACTGTTCCGGGGCGTATGGAACGGGTGGAAAATCGCCACGGAGTGACCTGCCTGGTTGATTACGCTCATACCGGTGACGCATTGGAGAACGTCCTCTCCACAATTAAAGAAATAGCCACCGACCGGATTATAACCGTCTTTGGTTGTGGCGGTGACAGGGATAATGGCAAACGCCCGATTATGGGGAAAATTGCGGCTTCTATGAGTGACCTGGCAATCGTCACATCGGACAACCCACGCACTGAACACCCAATGTCGATTTTAGAACAGGTAAAGAGCGGCATTAATGAGCTTAATCTGCGTGAATACTCTCCTGCTGAGCTTAAGAAAGGGCTTGTGGAGAAGGGTTTCGCAATTTTGGAAAATCGTCATGAAGCTATTCGTCTGGCGATAAATTTTGCAAAACCAGGTGACATTGTTTTGCTGGCCGGCAAGGGGCATGAAGATTATCAGATAATTGGAACAACCAAGCACCATTTTGATGACCGGGAAGAAGCAAAGGCGGCTTTTTCGGAGAAAGTTGTCTAATGTTTTCAGTCAATGAAATAGCTGTTGCAACCGGAGGACGCCTTATCGGTTTAGCATCCGGCAATATAACCGGAATATCTACAGATTCCAGGAGTGTAATTCCAGGCCAACTTTTTGTGCCTTTGCGGGGTGAACATTTTGACGGCCACACTTTCATAAAGGAAGTTACCGATAAAGGAGTCACTGCCATTCTGGCTGAGGAGAATTGGCTAAAAGGTCACTCTATTCCCGATTCTGTTGCCGGCATTGCCGTGAAAAACAGTCTGAAAGCTTTGGGTGATCTGGCGGCTGAATGGCGAAATCGCTTTGATATGCCGATTATTGGCGTAACCGGAAGCAATGGTAAAACAACAGTTAAAGAAATGCTTGGATCGATTCTGGTGTTGACGGGACAAGGGCTCAAAACTACCGGCAACCTCAATAATCTGATTGGCGTTCCCCAGATGTTGTTTCAGCTTAGGCCAGAGCATTGTTGGGTGGTGCTGGAAATGGGAATGAGCGAATCTGGAGAAATCGACCGCCTGGCATCAATCACCGCCCCCCGTGTAGGAATCGTGCTTAACGCTCTGCCCGCTCATCTGCAGAGTATGGGGACAGTCGAGGCGGTGGCCGCAGCCAAGGGAGAATTACTGCACAGGATCAGCGATGGCGGCCTTGCCGTTGTCAATGCGGATGATTCTCGTGTAGCTTCACTTTCACAAAATCCATCTGCCCGCCGGATCAGTTTTGGCATTGATCGCGGTGAAGTACGTGCCGGGAAGATAGAATCACTCGGATTAGATGGACAGCGTTTTCAAATAATTACTCCACACGGCGAAGCAACGGTTCACCTCAAAGCGTGCGGTCGTCATAATATTTACAACGCGCTGGCTGCAACTGCGGCGCTGCATGAAACAGTTGAGCTCGCCACTATTGCAAAAGGTCTGGAAAATTTTACTCCTTACAAGGGGCGCTTTCAAATCGAGCAACTTGAGGGAATTACCTTTATTGATGACAGCTACAACGCTAATCCGGCATCGACAAAAGCTGCACTGGAAACTCTGAAGCAGCTCGCTCCAGAAGGACGAAGCATTGCAATACTTGGCGACATGCTTGAACTTGGGGAGCACGAAGCCGAAGCGCATCGAGGTGTTGGCGCTGTTGCCGGAAGAAATGTTGATCACCTGTATCTTTTGGGTAAGCGCATGGTGAAATATGCTCTTGAAGGAGCCCTTCTGGCGGATATGCCTGCTGAATCGGTATTTTGCGGTAAGGATCACTCCGAGATTGCCTTGGAAGTATTTAAAACAATGAAAAATGGTGATGTGATTCTGTTCAAAGGTTCACGCGGTATGGCTATGGAAAAAGTGTCAACCGAACTGAAAAACCTGATGCGGCAACCTAAAGGGGAGTAACCCATGCTCTATCATATATTTTATCCGCTTGCGACTAATGTAAAATTGTTTAATATATTCAAGTATCTGACCTTCAGAACTATCTACTCCATGATTACCGCGCTTGTAGTCTGTTTCATTCTTGGTCCGTGGATTATCCGTAAACTGGAATCTATGCAGGCACGGCAGGTTATCCGCACCGATGGTCCGGAGTCTCACCTGCAAAAACAGGGAACGCCGACCATGGGTGGAGTGATAATTCTTGCGGCAATAGTTATTCCAACTCTCCTTTGGGCTGATCTTACCAATCAATATATCTGGATCACACTCTTCATAACGATCGGATATGGCCTGATCGGTTTTGTAGATGACTATAAAAAGGTTGTAGAGAAGGATACAAAGGGATTGTCCGCCCGTCAGAAAATGTTATGGCAGATATTACTGGCCGGTGCCGTGGCAATTTTTCTCTTCATAAAACCAGGGTTCAGCGAAGAACTATTTTTCCCGTTATTCAAAAAATTCCATCCTGATCTCTGGATCTGGTTTATTCCGTTTGCGACTCTGGTTATTGTAGGCGCCAGTAACGCTGTCAACCTGACCGATGGACTTGACGGACTTGCAATCGGACCTGTGGCTATAAATGCCGCAACCTACATGCTCTTCTCCTACATTGCAGGGCATGCAACTCTCTCAGCCTATCTGCAAATTCCACGAGTTGTCGGAGCAGGGGAACTCGCTGTATTGTGCGGCGCCATGGTTGGAGCCGGACTCGGTTTTCTCTGGTACAACTCCTATCCAGCCGAGGTTTTCATGGGTGATGTAGGATCGCTCTCGCTTGGCGGGACACTGGGAACTATTGCGGTGTTGACCAAACAGGAAATCCTTTTGGTGATTGTCGGCGGAATATTTGTTGTCGAGGCGCTCTCCGTAATCTTTCAGGTTGGATCCTACAAATACCGCGGCAAGCGTATTTTCAGAATGGCACCGATTCATCACCATTTTGAGCTGAAAGGCGTGGCAGAGCCGAAAATCATTGTTCGTTTCTGGATTATTACCATCATTCTGGCGCTGGTAGCGATTTCGACGCTGAAGATGAGGTGAAAGTATTCATGGAACTGAAAAAGAAAAGCATCCTTGTAGTAGGCCTCGCTAAAACCGGTGTTGCCTGTGCGCGTTTTCTCGCAGCAAAAGGCGCACAAGTAATTGTTACCGATATGCGCAGTGAAGCTGCCTTGTCAACGCAGTTGGCAGAACTGGCTGAATATAAGATAAAACTTGAACTGGAGCGGCATGACGAAGCTACATTTCTTGCCAGTGACCTAATTGTTGTGTCCCCCGGTGTCCCGATGGACCTGCCGCAACTGGTTGCGGCGCAGCAGTCTGGTGTGGAGATAATCAGCGAGGTTGAACTGGCTTCGCGCTTTATTGATGCTCCGCTGGCAGCGATTACCGGCACCAACGGCAAAACCACTACAACCACCCTTCTGGGAGCAATTTTCAAACATAACGGCTACCATACTTTTGTCGGCGGCAATATTGGCGATCCCCTGATTGAGGTCGCTGAATCACATCAAATATGGGACCAGGTGGTGGCTGAAATCAGCTCCTTTCAACTGGAATGGATCACCTCGTTCCGTCCAACCGTGGCAGCGCTGCTGAATCTGAGTGAAGATCATCTTGACCGATATTCAAGCTATCAGGCGTACATTGAAGCTAAACTCCGTATCTTTGAAAATCAGACCGAAGATGATTTTGCAGTAGTCAATCGTGATGATCCACTGGTCTGGCGCCATGCTCAAAACTTGAAAGCTTTGGTCTTTCCGTTCAGCCGCAAAATCGAACTGGATGAAGGAATTTTCTGCACTGATGGCGTTATCACCTATCGTCACAATGGCCACGAAGAGTGCTTTCCTACCGCTGCAATCCGTTTGCAGGGGGTACATAATCTGGAAAACATCATGGCAGCTATTGCATGCGCTCTTCTGCTTGGTAGTCGGCCGGATGAGACCTTTGAGACGGTTCTCTGTTTCGAGGCGCTGCACCACCGAATGGAGTTTGTCCGTGAAGTGAAAGGCGTCCGCTACTATGAAGACAGCAAGGCGACCAATGTTGGAAGCGTTGAGAAAGCGCTGGAAAGTTTCAGCAACATTACACTCATAGCTGGAGGTAAGGACAAGGGTGGTTCCTATATGCCTTTGGCACCGTTGATTAAGGAACGGGTGCGCCATCTGGTTCTGATTGGTGAAGCAGCCGATCGGATGGAACATGAATTGGGAATGCTGACAGATACCCGTCATGCGGCATCGCTTGAAGATGCCGTCCGGATTTCAGCAGAGTTGACGCTTCCTGGTGGCATTGTACTGATGTCACCGGCCTGTTCAAGTTTTGATATGTTCAAAGATTACGAAGAGCGTGCACAAAGATTTATTTCTGCGGTAAAGGCACTATAAAATGTTTAAGAAGCTCGAAGAATACGACCTCGTGATCATGCTGATGGCGATCGCTCTCACATGTTTCGGGGTCGTTATGGTCTATTCCGCTTCTTCGATTCTGGCTGCAAAGAAATTTCACGATGGTTTTTTCTTTCTAAAGCGTCAGGGAATATTTGCCCTTCTCGGATTTTCTCTCATGATTGGAACAATGCAGATAAATTATCATTTCTGGCGCAAACTGGCTGTTCCGATTCTTTTGGGCTGCAT
>CAJBRY010000482.1 GCA_903958085.1 uncultured Geobacteraceae bacterium | reverse complement strand
TGGAATATTCATTCCAGGATCAGGGCCTGCTTTTAATGGCCGTTACCCACCCCTCTTATCTGCATGAAGCCGATGAAAATATTGGTGGAGATTATCAGCGTCTCGAATTTCTTGGCGATGCTGTACTCGGTTTATTGCTGGCGGAAATGCTGTACGAAAAATATCCTGATTGGGATGAAGGGGAGCTGTCTCAGTTGCGATCTCGATTGGCTGGTCAGGATGTTTTGGCAGATCGGGCAAGAAATTTGGGAATAGGAAATTTTATCCTGCTTGGACGTGGCGAGGAGCAGTGTTCTGGCCGTGAGAAGGATTCTATCCTGTCTGATGTTCTGGAATCAATTATTGCTGCCTTATATCGAGATGGAGGAATTCAGGTATCCCGTTCCTTTGTATTGAGCCTTTTTAAAGAACTTATTGCAGCGCCTGAACTGATCAAGTTAGGGCGCGATTCAAAGAGCGAGTTGCAGGAACATCTTACTGCCCATGATAAAGGTTCTCATGAATACCGACTTGTCGAAGAATCCGGTCCTCCGCACAACCGACGCTTTGTTTTCAATTTGTGTATTGACGATAAGGTCGTCGGTGTTGGTGAAGGAAAATCCAAGAAAATTGCCCAGCAGTCCGCTGCCGCCATGGCACTTGAAAAACTTCGTTTATCGCCAGGGCTGAGTGAGTGAAAACTGTCACTGTACCATTTTTTATAAGCCATCAGGGTTGTCCGCATACATGTGTTTTTTGCGATCAGCGTAGAATTTCCGGTGCAGATGGTGAAATCCCTTCAGCCGGTGAGATACTTTCAAAAATTGATGTCTGGCGCTCAAAATCCGGTGCTCGTCCGTTGGATGTTGCTTTTTTCGGCGGAACTTTTACTGCGCTTTCTCATAATATTCAGGCAGAATTACTACAACCTTTGCAGCCTCTTCTAGCCCGTGGTACGCTTCGCTCCGTAAGAATTTCAACTCGTCCCGATTATATTGATGAAAAACATGTCGCATGGTTGACAGAAATGGGTGTTGGAACTATCGAATTGGGGGTGCAATCGCTGGACGACGAAGTTTTGGCAGCATCCGGGCGTGGTCATTTGGCTGTCGATTCACTAGAAGCAATTCAATGTATAAAAAAAGTGGGGGTTAAAGTCGGAGCCCAGATTATGCCAGGCCTGCCTGGAGATTCTCCTCTGACCTCGCTTGAATCTCTTGATAAAGTCATTTCTGCCGGAGCTGATTTTATTCGAATCTATCCGACTGTTGTTTTGAAGGGTACTGAGCTGGCACAACGTTATGTAAAATCTGTGTTTTCTCCCCTGACTCTTGAGCGTGGGATAAATCTCTGTAAAATACTTCTGCAGCGCGCCATGCGGGCTGGCATTCCGGTAATACGTATCGGGCTGCAGGCCGATGAAGGTTTAAGCTCTGAAACTGTTATTGCCGGCTGCTGGCACCCGGCACTCGGGCAGTTGGTGAGATCACAACTTTATGCCGACCTGATTGATCGTTTTGTCGCGCCGGAGCAGAGTGTGACCGTATACTGTAACCCTGCACGGCATTCTGATGTTGTTGGAATTAAGCAAAGTAATATTCTGAAACAGGCAGAGCGTGGGGTGCGGATGCATGTAGTTCATGACAGCAGTATTGTTAAGGAAGAAATTAAAGTAACGAATGAAGGCAGTAGTACTAAATATTCAATTATAAATGATATTAACTATTCAATAAGTGAGGTGTGACGATGCGAAAAGAATCACTGAAATTTCTGGAACAACTACTTGATGCTCCAAGTCCATCAGGCTATGAGCAACCTGCTCAGCGTGTTTTTCGGAGCTATGTCGCCCCGTTTTGTGACGAGTTGACAACAGACGTCATGGGTAATGTATTTGCCCGTATCAGCGGCAAAGGGAAAAATCTGCCGCGTGTCATGATTGTCGGTCACACCGACGAGATAGGGCTCCAGATCAAATATATTGATGACAAGGGCTTTCTATATTTTGCTGCCGTTGGTGGTGTTGATGCTCATCTTACACCCGGCAAGCGCGTTGCGGTACATACTGTTAACGGAGCGTTACCTGGGGTTATTGGTAAAAAACCGATTCATCTCATGGATAACAAAGACCGAGAAACGGTTGTCAAGCTTGAGTCTCAGTATATCGATATTGGTGCCAGCGACAAAAAAGAGGCGCAAAAACTTGTAAGGGTAGGGGATGCAGTGACTTTTGAAAGCTCTTTTACCCGTCTGTATGGTGACCGTGTCGCTTCACGCGGTTTTGACGACAAGGCCGGCTGTTTTGTTGTTGCCGAGGTATTACGCCTTGTCGCAGCATCCGGGAAAAAACTGGCGATTGATCTTTATGGTGTTTCTTCAGTTCAGGAAGAGATCGGTCTGCGTGGCGGGACAACGAGTTGCTATACGGTTAATCCTGATGTCGGTATCTGTGTCGAGGTGGATTTTGCAACCGACCAGCCTGATGTAGAGAGAAAGCATAACGGTGAGGTTGCATTGGGAAAGGGACCAATTCTTGCCCGTGGCGCCAATATAAATAATTACCTGTTTGAGCTGTTGACCGCTACTGCCGGGAAGGAGAAGATTGCAATTCAGCATACTGCGACCCCTCGTGCAACCGGAACCGATGCCAATGTAATGCAGATTTCCAGAGGTGGCGTTGCGACTGCGCTTGTTAAGATTCCGCTTCGCTATATGCATACACCGGTCGAAACTGTCTCTTTGGCTGATCTGGAAGATGCCGCAAAACTGATTGTTGCAGCGCTTGGCCGAATTCAGTCAAAAGAGGAATTTATTCCACAATGATGCAGCAGGCGCCTTACCCAGAAAGCGAACTATCTGATCGCACTCCATCTGGACTGTACTGACAATATATAACCAAAAATCAGAATGTTCCAAGGTATCCAGCACGGTTTTGTGCGGTAGAAACCGCTTCATTTCATGAATAAAACCGGAACGTACCGCCGGATCACTCTGTAGAAGTGAACTCCGTTCCGATAAAAGATTAGTAAACCTGTCAACAGTGCAGCGATGATCGGATATTTTTTTCGCGATCAACGCAAGCGGCAGGTCGATGTTGTTCTGCTTAAGCCAGCAAATATCCCAGATGTCGCGGTTTTTGAGCCGGTTTGGACGAAGTGCAAAGGCAACCAACTTGTCAGCCAGAATTTCCTCACGGCTTTGAGCCTGAATAATCAAGCCCGCTGTCCCCATATCGACACCATAAAAATTGCGCAGCACAACCGGACGCCGGTCGTAGCTCGGTATGGCGCAAATATCAATATTGATCCTCTGGGATGGTTCGCCCTTCTGTTCAGGTCGAGTAATCATCTTCAACTTCCAGGTATCCACACTGCCGCTGTCCCTTGTTGGTTCACCCACTTCTACCAGCAGGCCGTATTTTGCGAACAACCGCTCAACAAGCACGCCACCGAGATCGGACAATGTCTCGCGTTTGAAATCATGTCCGCCGGTAAAATCAAGATCCTCACTCAAACGATTCGAGCCATAGCAGGTTCGCAGACAGGTGCCGCCGATAAACGTCAGACCGGTAAGCAGCCCAGCAGTACTCATTTCCCTTATAATGTCGTGATGAAGCAGTTCTTTTTCGACTACCCCCTGCAGTGGTGCGAGTTCTCCCTGATTTTTAAGCGCCTGTGATACCAGTTGGTCAAACAGGTTCATTGGTGGCCTCCGCGTCGATCAAATCTTTGCTCCGTTTCGTGCTGTTCATATCCTTGAGTGCGAGTGTGACAGATGCGCGCCAGAGGTGACAGCGCTGGTCGTAGACGAGCTCTGTTGCGATGGATTCCGGACGGCGTTTTGTGTGGATAAATTCGATAGTGCCGAAAGCTCCGCAAGAAACAATCGTTGAGCGACCGGACGACATCAGCGTAATCCAGTTTATCTGGACTTGCGATATCACGCCGACATCACTCAATGCCGACTCCAGGCTGATATAATTGAACTCGGCGGCACGTAGTCTGGCTGCCGTATGATACAGAAGCAGCCCATTCGAAGAGGCGACCTTCGGATACAGATATATCCCACGGCAGATGCGCCGCAACATACCATCCTTTTCTGCACGGCTTACAAGTGCCTTTAAGGCACCTCTTTTCTGCTCCGGCAGTGCGCCATGCAGGTCATCCAGAGTAAACAGGCAGTGCTCTTCATCTGCGAGCAACTCCAGAATGCGGGTCAGTTTTTTGATCGGTTGCATAACAGAGTCCAAGTCAACATAAAGTTACACAAACTATAACTTATTGTAGACTAAATGCAATAATAAAAACCCCCGGAGATATTGTGAAGTTTTGCTCGCTAATTTGTGGCATTTTTCTCATTGACATAACCGCACATGTGAGCGTAAAAACATTCAGGAAACATCGAAAAGGCACAGCACTGGGTAACCGTGTGTCGCAAAGCTACCTGTCCAGATAAATGGATAGAGGGGTTGTCGAAATGAAACTCACACATTCTCGCAGATAATATCAACCAGACCTCGGAGATTTTACCCCCCGGGGTCTTATTGTTTCCAATTAAACCAAAAGGAGAAATAAACCATGATGTTACGCCGTATCCGTTTTTTGTTACCAGCATTCACTATTGCCATTTCACTATTCACCCTTCAAGCAGCCTACGCCTCCACCATCCAGATCCCGCAGACCGGGCAGACTCTCTGTTATGATTTGGTTACAAACGCATCTACACCATGCACCATGACCACTGGGCAAGATGGCAACATGCTGTCCGGCAAACCTTCGCCATCGTCACGTTTTACTAATAACAACAACGGAACGGTGACAGACAACCTGACCGGTTTGATCTGGCTGAGAGACGCCGGATGCTTCGCTACAGTTGGCGGTATAACGAAAGGAACCAGCGCAGTGACAAGCGGGCTCACCTGGGCAAATGCCCTGACTTGGAGCAATGCTCTGAAAAATGGAGATTGCACCCTTTCCGATAGCTCTGTTGCCGGTGACTGGCGGTTGCCTAATCGCAAAGAGCTGGAAAGTCTTGTGGATGCACAGAATTCTAATCCTGCTCTGCCGTCCGGACATCAGTTCGGCAACGTCCAGGCCGGCTACTATTGGTCGTCCAGTAGTTACGCCAACGCTACAAACTCCGCCTGGGTCGTTGACATGGGCGCAGGTGCCGTGCGCAGCGTCGATAAATTCATTGGCTACTATGTGTGGCCAGTTCGCGCGGGACAGTAGAGGAAAGGCAATTGAGAATTGTGAATGGTGAATGAGAAACAAGTGTGGGCAAAAATTCTTCTTGCCCATCTGGAAAGACGAAAACGGTTGGCACCCCACACACTTGTGGCAGATTCAGTCAATCAAGCAGTTAGCCGACAGACTGTAGACGCTCTTCAGTCTGTTTGGGGAGGATTGCCGGAATAAACAGCGAGGCTGGATAACAGTAATCGTCACAAGATTCGTCTACGATGCGATAAAGACCGTAGGCGTTTGAGACTGGGTCAGGCAACAATTCATACAGTTTGCGTGAAATTAGAGATACACCATAACCAGCGGTATCCAGACAGATAACTAAACGTGCATCAGAACGTGCATCAGCGTGTCTCTTCATGATTTCACTGTTCCAAATATCCAGTTGTTAGGAATATCCAGCCCCATGAAAAAATCGTACTATATATTCACAGATACAGTCAAACAGAAGGGGGAAACACAATGTTTAAACAGATGTTGAAGATTTTGTTGATGCTGGTTGTTGTGTGCGTTGCTTCTGGCGCGTACTACGCCCAGGCAGCCTCCGTCACTCTGCCCAAAACCGGGCAGACCAAATGCTATGACGCTGCTGGAAGTGAAATTACTCCATGTACACTCCCTGCTGCATCTGGGCAAGATGCCAACAAACTGAGAGGGGCTGACTGGCCGGTGCCACGTTATATCGACAACAATAATGGCACGGTAACAGATAACCTGACCGGCTTGATCTGGCTGAAGGATGCCAACTGTGCCGCTACCATTGGCGGTGTGGCGAAAACTACTACATTGACTTGGCGGAACGCTATCACCTGGAGCAACGGTTTAAAGGGAGACAACAGCGCATGCAGCCTTAATGATGGCTCTGTTGCCAATGACTGGCGACTGCCCAATCGCAAAGAACTGGAGAGCCTGGTGGATGCCCAGAATGCATATAATGCAGCGATCCCTGGTTCATCAGTTCTGCCGACAGGGCATCCGTTTAGTAACGTCCAGGCCGATAACTACTGGTCGTCCAGTTGTTACGTCTTTGGCACGAGTTACGCCTGGGTTGTCGGCATGAGTTATGGCAGCGTGGACGACGGCAATAAGAGCAGTATCCACTATGTCTGGCCAGTTCGCGGCGGTCATTTAGGTGATTCGGTTATTTCGGTTTCTCCTGCTGTAAAGGATTTCGGTGCTTTGGCGGCTTCCGGCAGCTCCAGCCAGACAATCACCATCAACAACAGCGGCGCAGCGACTTCACGCTTGCAAATAAACGCCATGGTGCTTTCCGGCACAAACGCTAACCAATATTCCCTGAATGTTGGCACTTGCGGCAGCACAACGCCGATAATCGCTCCCGGCGGCAGTTGCACGGTTTCTGTAACCTTTACACCCACCACCGGCGGCGAAAAAAGAGCTAACCTGCGAATATCTGGGAGCGATGTAAACACCCCCAATGTCGACATCCCGCTAAGCGGCTATCTGCAAGGCACAGTGCTGATCCCCAAAACCGGTCAGACCTTGTGTTATGACACAGCAGGCACAGTAATTGCCTGCGCAGGAACTGGTCAGGATGGCGATAAACAGGCAGGAGCAGCACAGACAGACGCACTGTTTACTGATGGCGGCACAACGATAACCGACAAGGTTTACGGCATGACTTGGTATAAAAATGCTGCGTCAAACGGCGCAACAATAAAGACGAATATAGTCGGCGTGCCTGCGACGAGGTTCACCGACAATGGCGACGGCACCCAGACCGACAATCTGACCGGCCTGGTCTGGCTGAAGGATGCTAAGTGTGTCGCTACTGTTGGTGGAGTAACAAAAACAACAACATTGACCTGGGGAAATGCTCTGACCTGGAGCAACAACCTAGCCTCGGGAAAGTGCGGCCTTACCGACAGTAGCGTTGCCGGTGACTGGCGACTGCCGAATGTTAATGAACTTGCCAGTCTTCCTACAAATTATACTGTAACTCCGGCGGCCTGGCTCTTAGGACACGGTTTTAATAACGTCCAGGCTGACCTTTACTGGTCGTCCAGTAGTAATGCCCCCAATACATTTGGTGCATGGCTTGTAAGCATGACCAATGGCTACAACGTGTACGGCACCTTTAAGAGCGCTGACGTCTATGTCTGGCCGGTTCGTTCCGGACAGTCCGGGTCATTAGGTTCTTTGGCTATTTCAAAAACCGGCACAGGGGCAGGTAACGTTACCGCCAACAGCGGCACAGTAACCTGGAATGGTTCTGCCGGAACTGCCAGTTATCCCACCGGCACAAGCGTTATCCTTACCGCTGCAGCGACCACCGGCAGCTTTGCCGGCTGGACAGGGTGCGACAGCACCGACGCCAATCAATGCACGGTGGCTGCAACCGGAGCAAAAAGCGTGACGGCGACTTTTACAGTCTCTTCCACCGGCACCACCTACACCTGGACCGCCACCGGCGGCAGCAACAACACCGTCTACCGTACCGCACCCGATGGAACGATTGTATCCATGGGGAGCTTCCCAGCAGCAACATTGAGCTACACCGACACCTCCGCCTTATCCAACACCATCTACACCTACTGTGTCAAAGCCGACAACAACGATCCATGCCTCCAGTCAACCGCCATCCGCACACCACTCTACAACGGCTGGAACATTCTCGGTGTCCCGTACAACACAACCGGGATTTCC
>CAJBRY010000481.1 GCA_903958085.1 uncultured Geobacteraceae bacterium | reverse complement strand
CATCCGGCGATATAATGGGGTGGTTAAATTCTGATGACAAGTTGCATCCAAATGCTTTTAACAAGCTGGCCTTTTT
Organism: uncultured Geobacteraceae bacterium; assembly: GCA_903958085.1. Classification (GTDB taxonomy): domain Bacteria; phylum Desulfobacterota; class Desulfuromonadia; order Geobacterales; family Pseudopelobacteraceae; genus JACRCG01. Next base: position 3,686 of record CAJBRY010000481.1, on the reverse strand, counting down.
ATTTGAAACAAATCCAGAAATTTCCTGGTTAACGGGAAGACCAACAATTTGGCATAAAAATGGAGCTCTAGCGTTTATTCAACCCCTTGCACCTTACTACTCGCAAAAGAAGTTTTTTGATTACAATTATGACAAACCACAGCATATTCAGCAGGAAAGTACTTTCTGGCGCAGGTCGTTGTGGGACAAAATCGGTGGTAACTTGTGCACGGACTACAAACTCGCTGGAGATCTTTGGTTATGGACAAGTTTTCTTAACAATGCTCCACTGTATGCCGTTAACACGATGCTTGGAGGTTATAGGCAAACTGATAATAACGCTGCCATGCTGCAAAAAGACAAATATGAATCTGAGTCTATCGCTATTATTGACGTGGAGCACGAAATATTAGGTTGTAAAATTCAAAGAGCAGATTCAATGCCTCCGGTAATTGATTTTTTTCCAGAAAAATTCAAAGAATACTGCGCCACAAAGGAGCTAATTCTTTTGTCGCCGCTTGAGGCTAAATGCCATAAAAGTTACATTTCTTCCTTAACAGATTTAGTCTGCGCCTACTATGATGATGGTTCATACCCGATGCAATTGTTTGTTCGCAACGAGTTTAAGGCGTTTGCATCATCTGAAGATCCTGAATTTGTCCAGTTTGGAAAACTTATAACAGTAAATTCCGGACTAGCTGATGATGCGGTACTGGCTCATAACCACGCTCAAAGCCTGATGATGGCGGGTAATTTTCTTGAGGCCAGTGAAATTTACAAGATCATTCTTGCCGCAGCCCCTCTATACGGAGATGCCGCTTATGGTTATGCACTCTGTTGTGAGGCCACTGGGGATGCAAAAAACTATATTGCGAATCTCTTGAAAGCTATTGGAATCAACCCGTATCACGAAGAGGCAGCAATAAAAGCTTTCTGGTTTTACAATATGGGAGGCCTGTTCACCGAAGCCAAGGGCATATTGGAAAAATATATTACGATCAATCCAGATAATGCCAAAATTAATAAACTTTTGCAGGAGATGCTACCGAGTCGCAAGACAGAACCAAGTCTAAAGATTGATCCAATGCGAGATGAAAGTTTGGATGGCGTCTTTGAGTTTATAGAGACGGGTAGCGTAACTTTACTTTCTGTAGATTGTTTCGATACGCTGGTCAGCCGTCTTTCTCCTGAACCAATTAATGTATTTATTGAAATCGGACGAAGACTGATCGCACGTAACCTTCTAAAAAATGGAATTTCGCCCCTTGCATTTCAAAAACTGCGTCAGGAGGCTGAAAATTTGGCACGAAAAGCAGCATTACAGTCGCGCCATAATGATGAGTGCACTATCGCAGAAATTTACCAACAGCTTGAGCATATTGTTAGAATTCCATCCGAAGGTGTCAATATAGAGATTGATGTAGAATCAGAGCTTTGCTATCTGAACCCCTCAGTTGCTGAGCTAATCAACATCTTTGCCAAAAAGCATGGCAGAGTAGCGATTGTTTCAGACACTTATCTTTCTGCTAGTCACCTGGCAACTATTCTGACAAGAAACGGTTTTGATCTTGGCCTCGTAGATTGTATCTGGACTTCAAGCGACCAAGGATGCTCGAAGCATAATAGCAAACTTTTTCATGTAATAATGCGTCACTACGAATCGACGCCACAGCAAATCCTTCATATTGGGGACAACAAGAGGGCGGATATTGAAATGCCGAAGAATATTGGCATAAACACCCTCTATTATTATAGGATGGATGATTTTTCCGCAGCTACAATTCAAAAAGAACGAATTGTTAACCACATTCGTTCCTACTCTGCCAGCGTCGATTCAGTGAGGGTGCAGGCAAGCCGACTCTGTTCGCATCTTCCAGAAGAAGATCGAGGCTATTATAAAATTGGAGCGTTTCTCTTTGGCCCACTCCTTGCCCGTTATGCTGATTGGGTCGTAGGCGAGTGTAGGAAAGAAGGGATCACTACAGTTCTGGCATTGATGCGTGAGGCAGTGGTTTTGGGGCCAATGGTGGAGAGAGCCGCAAAAGCAGCCGGATACGCGTTGAAGGTAAAAACATTTTATGCATCACGTGCTTCCATGAAACTTGCGTCATTATGTAAGGCTACTCATAAGTCTCTTCTATCTCGCATTGACAAATTCGGCGGAAAGATAACTTTTGATGAAGTGCTAAAAATGATGGGGCTTTCCAGTGAAATGATTGGGTTCAGCGATGAAGTTAAAAATTCTGTTGTTCCAGACATGGATGCTTTGGTGCATGAACTTACCCAGGGAGGGATAGCTGAACTGATTGAGAAAAATAGCGCCGAGTTAAGGGTTGCAGCTATGCATTATCTGCAAAAAAATCTGGCTGGCGCAGATAAGGTTGTTATTGTTGATCTGGGATATCGCGGCACAATACAAAGGTATATGGAGGATATGTTAGCTTTTGAAGGGGTTCAATGCCAGTTGATCGGGTGTTATTTCACCACAACACAACATGCTTCAAGCCAGATTTTGGCTGGTTCGGATATTCGTGCATATATGGGGGATGTTGGCTCAGAAGAGTTTCTTATTGACTGTTTTCGAAGACACCCGGAAATACTGGAACAGTCCATCTGTGCCACTACAGGTTCTACAGAAGGCTATGCTATTATGCCAAATGGAGAAGTTGAACCGCGTCTTGGTTTAAGTTTTTCTCCTGAGGAGGAAAACCGCAAAAAGGAGTTGATTCAGGAAGGAATTTTTTCTTTCCAGAGTAGATGGTTGGATATAATGTTAACTAAAGGGTTCCTGACGAATCCTGATTCTAAAGTTATGTTGGAAGAAATCGATGATTACTCCCGCTCAATTTTGCACCGCATCTCGGCATTTCCTTCTCAATATGAGGCATCTTTGCTGGGCACTCTACATCATGATGACAACAACGGTGCTGATACCGGTAATCTGATTTGCAATGATGAAGCGAGGAAGTCTTTCCGGGAACATGGATATCAGGGGCTTATTAATGCCAGACCATACTGGCATGATGGTGTAGTGGCACTTGAACGATCCGAATGGATTGATAACTTTTTTCAAACATGGCTATATCATGCATGTATGTGATAAAAATCCAAATCGTTACTGAATTATTACGTTCAAAACTTCTTATTCTGGAGAGAAAATGCTGACAATTGTTATAGCCCGTTACAACGAGGATATTTCCTGGGTTAATAATCTCCCGCTTTATGCAAAGGTTTATCTTTATAACAAAGGCCCAAATATTGAACCCGGGGTAATTCGCCGTGATGTTAACCTTATTCAACTGCCAAATGAAGGACGCGAATCTGGCACATACATGTACCATTTAATAAACGGGTTTAAGCCGCAAGAAGGTGATTTCACAGTATTTACTCAGGGAGATCCTTTCGACCATTCCCCCAATTTTATAAAACTTCTCGATGTTCCTCATCGCTGGCAAGATATTCAGCCTCTCTCTATGATGTGGCTTGAGAAGGAACAGATTCCGCCAATTACTATACTGCAGGACGAAAGAAATGAATGGATCGGTAATATGCCTGTACGTTCGGAATATTTCGGACTAAAGACTTGGGCACCAATCAGCTTTTTTGATGAAGGAGCCTGGCGAATCGGACGGGTTTATTTTGACAGACATTCTCTATCAATTGGGACAAATATTGCTGCACACTTTTTTCAGCTTTGTGGATTAGTG
>CAJBRY010000480.1 GCA_903958085.1 uncultured Geobacteraceae bacterium | reverse complement strand
GGCAAGGCTAGGACCGGTTTTGGAAACACTTACAAAAATGAAGCAGATGGGAATCTGGCTGGAAATAACCACCTTGCTTATCCCCGGCCTCAACGATAGTGATCAGGAACTTCAAGCTATAGCACAGTTTATTGCTAGCCTAGGGGTCGAAACTCCCTGGCATATCAGCCGTTTCCATCCTCAGTTTAAAATGTGCGGTTTACCGGTAACTCCGCTTAGCTCATTGCATCGGGCTGTAAAAATAGGAAAAAAACAAGGTCTGAAATATGTCTATAGCGGCAATGTCCCGGGAGATGAGGGTGAGAACACTTATTGCTCAAATTGTCGTCATCGCGTAATTGAGCGCCATGGTTTTAATGTCATCGGCACTAATCTTAATGGCAATAAATGTTTGAAATGCGGAACAGAATTGGAAGGTATTATTTAGTGAGACTCGAATTTCAGAAACGTAGTGTACCCTAAAGGGCATCTGCGAAACTGAAATTTGTTAGTCTCACTTATCCCGCGCAGCGGGGTTAAAGAGACTCGAATTTCAGAAACGTAGTGTACCCTAAAGGGCATCTGCGAAACTGAAATTTGTTAGTCTCACTTATCCCGCGCAGAGACTGTGTGGTAATCTTCAATGGATGGAATGTGATGTAGGCCGAAGCTAACCTAAAGGTCACGCGGCCTACAATCGCACGTTCGCAAGGACAAAAAAAGCAATTGCGACACAGCCTCACAGCGGAGGTTTAATCCACGTGATTAACAACTTTCTGTTATCCACACACCGGCAACCTTGAAGAAATTGCTGGACTTCAATCCAAAGCATTGATATTTTTTCCTCAACAATTGTGATATGAATTCTTTGTTATATGAGTTACTGGGCAAACTGGTGAATAGCCGAAAAAATTTGACACCGGTGGGAAACTCAGATAACGACCATCAACCTAAATATAGGCATAATCATTGAGTATGGCACACAAACTTGTGTTTCGAGGAGAAACCGCATGAACCAGATGAGATTTTTTACGTGTATATTATTAATTACGTTATTTAGCTTTTTTATTGCAGGCGAGAGTCTGTCCTCTGAAAATACTCTGGCTACAGAAAATGTGATCAAAGGAGAGCAAGAGAAGGTTGCCAGGGAAGAGGCTTTGATCAAAGGAAAATACGCAAATGCGATTCGTACTTCATCAGGCCTGATGTATATTATCTTGAAGAACGGAAATGGTGCAACACCCACTAGCGGAGCGCTCGTAGAGGCTCATTATACCGGCAGGTTACTTGATGGAACTAAGTTTGACAGCTCTGTTGATCGGGGGAAACCATTCCTGTTTATGGTCGGGAGAGGTGAAGTAATCAAAGGTTGGGATGAGGCTTTTCTTTCAATGAAAAAGGGAGAAAAACGCATTCTTATCGTACCACCTGGTCTGGGTTATGGCGATAAGGGTATGGGACCAATTCCACCTAACAAAACTTTGATTTTTGAAGTGGAACTTATTGATTTTCTCAAATAAATAAGCAGCAGGAACCTCTTGCTGGTTCTCATCATTCATTGTCACCGTATCTCGAAGTTTTTCTACGGGTTTGTTACTCTCTTTCGAAAAGTAAACTCCACTTCCATTTAAAATTTAAAACATTTAGTTGTAAGTGCCTTTGGCAAACAATGCCTTCCTATTATCAGTAAAACGTCAACCTTGCTGAAAATGCTTGCTTTCAAGTAGCCATCAGTATCTGATTAGCCAAAATATCCCTAGTTTACATTATGATTGTCAATAAAGACAAAGGAACTTCCCCGCAGCAAGCTGCAGGGAATAAGGCCAGCAGAGGTTAAAGCCTATCGGCAGATAGCGCCGCAGGTCACATTCTGCACCCTAATTGACTTGACATAATGACCAAAACTATTATAGACAAAAAGCGAACAAGTAATGTTTTTAAATTTGGTGAATTCCTGCAACAAGGATTGAACATCATAGTGTGGTCTGATTAACTCGAATATGCAAAAAGATATTGTATCTCCGGTTTCTCCCCATTACAATTAATTGAAAAATCAAAGCATTACTTTTAGTAACTGTATTTTATCAGCTACGAAGTCACATAGCAAAGTTTTGCTTTGGCTATTAAAGATAGGAGAAAAAAAGGAGGTAAAAGTACATGAGTTCATTTCAGTATAACCAAGAAGCAGTAAATAATCTCAAGATTGAAGACACAAGCATCCTAGACAGACTAGTGGACTTCGAATCAGCAAGAGAGGCCCACCTCAAAAAGGAACACGCAAAAGTTGATAAGCGAATGTCTCTCAAAGATGCGATTGCAACCTTTGTGGCTGATGGTGATGTCATGACGGATGCGGGCTTTGCCTATGTCAGGACGCCCCACCAGGCCTATTGGGAGATAATGCGCCAGGGTAAGAAAAACCTGCAGTGCATAGGGGCACCGAACACCAACCACAGCTTCATGATCTTCAACAACAACGTCGATTACTCGCACAACTCCTACGTTGGCGCAGAAATGCGTGGTATTGATCGCAATTATGATCGCATGCTCAGGGAAGGCAGGGTAAAGATCCTTTCAGAATGGAGTCATGGCGGCGTTGCGCTGGGGCTCAAGGCAGCCCAGCTCGGTGCACCCGGTATCTTTAGCAAACAGATGCTTGGCTCCGACATCATCAAATATAATCCCTACACAAAGGTAGTGCAAAATCCCATGAGATCCGATCCCGATCCGGTTCTTTTTGTCCCTGCGCTGTATCCTGACGTCTCAATTATTCACTGCCAGGTTGCAGATAAATACGGTAATGCGTACATCTATGGCCCTACGGTTAATGATGTGGCCACAGCTGCTGCTACCCGTAAACTCATCATTACTGCCGAAGAAATCGTACCCGAATCCGAAATCCGCAATAGAAAGGGAATTATCATCCCTTTCTTCTATGCTGACGCCGTAGTCGAATTGCCTTTCGGCGCAGTTCCCGGAAATATGCCCGGCTACTACTACTGGTC
>CAJBRY010000479.1 GCA_903958085.1 uncultured Geobacteraceae bacterium | reverse complement strand
TCATCGACGAAGAAGATTCCTTGTTCGAGCTTGTATTCAACTCCCTTGACCAATCTTGGATGCTTTACCCTCAAAAAGTAGAATAGTCATGTCTGAACACCGCACGATCCTTCATTTAGACCTAAATGCGTTTTTTGCTTCTGTTGAACAGCAAGCCAACCCGGAACTTCAAGGCAAACCTATCGCTGTTGTCGGCGGAGGTGCTAGAACCGTGATAACTACCAGTTCCTATGAGGCCAGGGCCAAGGGAGTCAAAACTGGCATGGCTATATGGGAGGGCAAGCGTGCCTGCCCAGAGCTGATTATTGTAATCGGCGACAACCGAAAGTATACATACACAAGCAGTCGCATTATGCAGATGATGCAGGATTATACTCCCGACGTAGAAGTGTTCAGTATCGATGAAGCATGGTTGGATGTAACCCATTCACTTTCAATCTTCGGAACCGCCGAACGGATCGCTCACTTGCTGAAAGCACGTATTCTCCAATCATTCGGCCTGAAATGTAGTATTGGTATCGCCCCTAACAAGCTTCTGGCAAAACTGGCTTCAGATATGAAAAAGCCTGACGGGTTGACCATAATTCTGCCGGAAGATGCATCACTAATTATGGAAAGTCTCCCAATACAGGAACTCTGTGGAATTGGTAAGAAGATGCAGCGGCATCTCAATATGATGTCTATATATACTTGCGGTGAACTGGGCCGGTGTGACGAGGCTCGCCTAACCCGTAAGTTTGGCATCATCGGCAAGCGACTGAAGCTGATGGGACAGGGCATTGACCACTCGCCGGTGGTTCAGTTTGCCGAAGAAGGCGACGTCAAGAGTGTCGGGCATTCAAAAACCTTGGAACGTGACATTTCTGATCCGGCGGAGATTCGTCGTTTCCTGCTGCAACTCAGCGAGATGGTCGGCAGTCGGGCCAGACGTTACTGCGTCAGTGGCAAAACAATTCATCTGTACGTGCGGTACGCTGACTTCTTTTCATCGTGTGGTAAACAGACAACGCTTAAGCAGTATATCAACCAAAGCGATGAAATCTACCGTGCTGCGCTCGGTATCCTGGAAACTGTTGAACTGGAGCAACTGGTTAGACTTTTAGGAATCAGCCTGAGTAACCTCAAGCACCAGACAGAGCAACTGCCTCTTTTCGAGGATGAGCGAAAGAAGCTCTTTGCAACCCAGGCGATGGACAGTATCAATGAACGTTTTGGCAGGATGTCTGTGACATATGGGACTCTATTGCCGGGAAAAGAAACCGCTGGCTCGCATGTTATTCCACCCAGTTGGAGACCGGATGGAATCAAGAATGTGGATGTGCAGTAGAAGTATTTTGATTGTACGCTCAATCAAATGGCGCTTTACGGAATAATGATTACGGGCAAGATGGAGCCTGTAAAATAGATTGTCGCCCCTGAAAAAAGTGTAACTATTTGATTTATAATATATATTATGTATTTTGTTTATGCTATAATCACCAGAAGTTGAAGTTACTCCCTCATTTTCTGGTGATTTCATGAAACCAAAATCGTGCATTTCTGACCAAGGCGATCTGTACCGTTCACGACTTGATCAGATATTAAACCGCAAACATCAGTTGTGCCGTCTTGCTGACACTATCGACTGGTCGTTCTTTGATAGAGAGTTCGGAACCTTGTACACTGAGAACTTTGGGCGTCCCGGTCTGTCCATTCGTCTTCTTGTTGGTTTGCACTATCTTAAACATGCCTTCGACGTGAGCGACGAAGCGGTGGTCGAACGGCTATTAGAGAACCCATACTGGCAGTACTTCTGCGGTTTCGAGTATTTTCAGCACGAGTTTCCGCTTGATCCAACCACCCTGGTTAAGTGGAGGAAGCGTATTGGCCAAAATGGGATGGAAAAACTTCTCCAGGCAACCATCAAAACGGCAAAATGCAAAGAATACTTGACCGAGAAGCATCTGACTCGGGTCAATGTTGATACAACGGTTCAGGAAAAGGCTATTGCTTTTCCGACCGATGCTCGGCTTTATCATAAAGCCCGGCGCATTCTGGTCAAACTGGCAAAGAAGCAGGGTATCGATCTGCGTCAAACATACGAGCGTTTGGGCAAGTCAGCTTTTATCATGCAAGGTCGCTACAGCCATGCACGGCAGATGAACCGGGCCAAAAAGGAGCAGAAGAAGCTTCGCAACTTTCTTGGTCGGGTTATCCGAGATATCAAGCGCAAAGGTGAAACTCCAGAAGGACTGCTCGCCACCATGCTTGAGCGGGCACAGCAGATTTTTAGCCAGAAGCGCAATGATAAGAACAAACTCTACAGCATGCAGGCTCCGGAAGTTGAATGCATTGCCAAAGGCAAAGCTCACAAGAAGTATGAATTCGGTTGCAAAGTTTCGCTTGTCAGTACGTCCGAAGATAACTGGATTATTGGAGCGCAGGCCATCCATGGCAACCCGTATGATGGTCATACCCTGAAAGCGGCACTTGACCAAGCAGAGAGCGTAACTGGCTGGCGGCCACAACACGCTTATTGCGATAAAGGCTACAAAGGCGCACCAGCCGTACTCAACAAAACCGAAGTTCACCTGGCCAACAAGAAAAAGAAGAGTATGAAAGCAAATGAATGGAAGTGGTACCGGAGGCGCAGTGCAATTGAGCCGATCATCGGACACGCGAAGTCAGACAACCGAATGAACCGCAACTATCTCAAGGGTGAAGAAGGCGATAAAATCAACGCCATTCTGGCTGGATGCGGCTTCAACATCAGGAAGCTCCTCCGAGCGATCCTTTTGTGGCTTTTCAAAGAACGATTCAGGCACAGCTTAACAGACTGGGTAGCCCTGACTCGGGTATTGGAACGTGAAATTCAATACGTCTGAAGTCAATTTCAGACTTTTTCAGGATAGACTATTTATTCCGGATATTGCTCATCCTGTCCTGGCTGTCTGTGGTGATAGGGGGGCAGCAAAGTCATCATTGTGCGTCATCATCAATAGACTGGTAGATCCAACCATCACCGAAAAAGTCATTAAGCCGAGTACGGATCGGGATCTGATCCAAACCCTGCGGCAGAAATACCTTACCGTTTTTGATAATGTCTCAAAAATTGTTCAGCGAGAATCTGACCTCCTTTGCCAGGTTTGTACTGGAGGCGGTATGTCATATCGTCAGCTTCGTACAAATGATGGTGAGAATATTGCCCAAATACGGCACGCAGTGATCCTAAACAGCCTTAGCCTTCCAATTATCAACGCTGACTTGATGGATAGAACAATCATATTGCAGCTTCAGAGAATAAGTCAGGACAATCGGAAGACAGAGCAGGAACTATGGGATGCTTTTGAAGAAGCACAGCCGAGTATACTAGGTGGCATCTTTGATACGCTTGTTACGGCAATGAATATCTATCCGACTGTGAATCTGGATCAGACGCCTCGTTTGGCTGATTTTGCAAAATGGGGCTATGCCATTGCAGAAGCTCTGGGGCAATCTGGTGACCAGTTCATAGATGACTACTCCAAAAACGTCAACAACCAAAATGAGCGTGTTATTGAAAAAAATGTCCTGTGTCAGGCGATTCTGAGACTAATGGCAGATAAGCCGTCCTTTGACAGACCAGTTGCTGAAGCACTTCTTATGCTCAAAACGATCGCCGGAGAAGATTCCAAAGATTCTACTTTTCCGAAATTACCTCATAACCTCCGTGGTCATTTGGAGCAACTACGCACCACACTTTTGGAGCAGGGTATTTCATACCAATTCCCAACTCGTGGCAATAGTTGTGTAAGAATTGTTTTTTCCAATACTCATGAAACAGCTACACCAGGTACACCAGCTACACCGCATGCAGCTAATCCGCAAGAAAGAGAGAGCACTTCAACTTCACCAGGTACACTGGCTACACCAATACCAACTTCTAACCCCCTGAATAATATGACGAGTGAACCTAGTGTAGCTGGTGTAGCTCAAAATGAACTTCCAACTTTTAATTTCGAAGGAGAGGACCTTTATGTTTGATTATATCGTAGCATCACCCTTCAACATGCAAACTACAGACGGCACTAAACTTATAGCAAGGGGAGAGGCATTAAGTCTCTCCTCCATCAAAGTGGCACCTGTCGTCAATAATGGATTTCTTATTGAAAAAAACGTCAGCGGACTACTGGACATTCAGAGTGCCTGCGAAACCAGAATCAGCATACTGATGGAAAAATTGCAACTTGATATAGCAACTGCGAAAACAAGAGCTAATGCCCTGGCAGCATCGCTAATTGCACGCCACGACAGCCTAAAGTCATTCAGCCACCCGTCTACTGAATTTCTGGCAGAGGTTGCAGAGTTCAACCGCATCACTAAGGGCTATAATAAGCCTATCACCATAATCGACTCTGATACAGGTGCCGGAGAGTGGGCTGGCTATAACTGCAACATCGGAACTGGTTGTTCACATGGATGCCTATACTGTTACGCTGAAAAAATGGCAAAGCGATTCAATCGAGTCGAAAACTATGAGGCATGGCTAATAGAATCATTAAGAGAATCTTCTACAGCTAAATGCAAAAAATATCCGAATTGGGTCATGTTTCCCACAACCCATGATATTACTCCGGCATACCTGCCTGCATACTGCTGTCATCTTTACAACATTCTCAAGGTCGGCAACAAAGTCGTACTGGTAACCAAGCCTCATCGTTTATCAATCGAAGCCATCTGTTCCGAATTCTCTTCATTCAGAGACAACATGATCATCCGTTTTACCATTGGAGGGCTGGACAATGATGCATTGCGGGTATGGGAACCAGGCGCTCCGTCACTGCAAGAACGTCTCTGGTGCCTAAAGTATGCTTTCGAGAAGGGTTTCAGAACCAGCATTAGTTGTGAACCTATGCTTGTAAGTTGTGAAGAGGCTGAGCGGATGTATTACTCACTGGAACCTTTAGTCACAGAAAATATTTGGTTCGGAAAAATGAACAATGTTGGCAGTTTCACAAAACATTCCGATTCTGAGATTGCCATCCGAGCTGCAGCGCTGAAGAATTCCTATAAAGACGATAGTATCATTCAGTTTGTTGGAAAAATGACAGACTTGCCCAAGGTGGAATGGAAAGATTCCGTAAAGGCCGTAATCAATAAATATGCTGGCGATGAAAGCTTATAATATGATCGAGGAATCTGTTATGGAAGAAATTAGCCCACAACTTAATCCCTTCGATAACTCAAGGCCTTTGGATGTTCACCGGTGGAGTGAATATCCAGAGGTCAAGAAGGCAACCGAAGCTATTTGCGAGGAACTTGACCTTGATACTGAAAAACAGAAGATCCATTGCAGGGTGATATTGCTGGATCTGTATCATTGTTTTCTGACTGATCCGGAAATGTATATTGGGGTGTCACTCAACAGCAGATCATACGAAATGGACGAGCGATACAATAGGCTGTTCATCAAATATGACGTACTCGAAAAAGTTGTTTCCAAACTCACAGATGCAGGCTACATCAAGTTTCATAAAGGCTTTAATGATAG
>CAJBRY010000478.1 GCA_903958085.1 uncultured Geobacteraceae bacterium | reverse complement strand
GATCTAGAAACTATTGTATACGTATTTTTGTATTATCAAAATTAAAATTTTCGATACTGACAGATTCTACGCTCCGCTGTCTTCGCACAATATAATTCTTTCAGCCAACCTTCGACTAAAATTATTTGCATAACGTAGTACTCTTTTTATCATTTCGGTCATCACACTCAACAAGTCTTGGCAAATAATATTATTTCCATGATCATTCTGTTGCGTTCAAAAATATAAATAATTAAACCCAACAATACAACACTTGTAAGACTGCCTGCTAACAACGGAAGCCAAACGCCTGAAAAATAGCTAATTGTAAGCCAATGAACAATGCTTACAGAAAAGAAAGCTGCGATAGTAACACCACACAGATAGGCCATAAGAATCAAAACATTGACTTTAATAATTATTTTTAAAATATACAAATGAAATAACAATGCTCCCAGCGCAAGTAAGAGCCGATTCCAAATGAAGACATTAAATCCAATTTGTATTGTATATGTATATGCAGCTAAATACAGAAACAAAGTCAAGGCAGGAACAACTGTTTCATAGGATGGTTTACCCATGGCTCGATAAACTTCTCCATTCATACCAACAATCCAACTAAATCCATGCACCAGCGCCATTACACCAATAACTATCCCTAAACCATCCCATTTCGAATCAAACACAGCAAGCCCAATCAGGGAGGAAAATGTAAATAGTATTATTGCAATAGGAACAGAAATTAGAATGATAATTCTAATGACTTTTTCGATTGCGATCTTTAATCGTTGCTGATCTTGTTCCATCCGGGAAAGATAACTATAAAGGACAGGCATAATCGGTCCAAAAATCATGTTAAAGACTAATATTACAAACTGATTTCCTGTACGGTACAGCCCCAGATCATGGGTGCCTAGGTATTTCCCTACTATAAGTGAATCAGCCCAAGTATAGAACCATGCCAACACCCCTGAAACACCGACCCAAGCCCCAAACATCACCATCTCTTTCGCAACTGCAGCGTGAAAATGCCATGAAGGCCGCCAATGGCTCAATTGCCAGAGCATAAAAACCTGAACAATTTGGCCAGTCAGAGTTCCGGTGACCAATGACCAGTAAGCAAAACCACTCCATGCCAACGGGATCGACGCAATACCAGGAAAGGTGACAGTAATCATCCGTACCCAGAAGAGTTTTTTAAATCCCATCTCTTTCTGTAGTAACGCGGTTTGCACGGATGACAACGCCCCGAACATCACTTGCAGAGTCATAACCTGTAAAACCGCTGTCACGCGGGCGTCCTTAAAGAAGGTCATGGCGATCGGGCCTGCACTCAAAAACAGTAGACTTGCAATCATGCACCCGAGCGCGATATTTACCCAAAAAGCGACATTTGCCGCTTCACTGATATCAGTCTGTCTCTGGATCAACGCTTTGCTCATCCCGGCTTCCCAGAATATTTGAGAGAAGGCTATCACCATTGTTGCGGCTGACACTACACCGAAGTCTTCCGGCGTAAGCAGGCGTGCCAGAAAAAGGAATACAATGGGAGTGATAGTCTTTGATGCAATCTCAGCCAAAAATGACCATTTAAGGGCATGAGAAAGGTTCATAAAATATCTCTGTATTTGGGCTTGATTCTATCTTCGCCCACTTTATTACAAACATAAAAGTTCACGTCATCAAACAGTACGGATTTTATAGTAATAATTGGCTGAATACTAATTGGCACAGTTGCAAGTGTACCAAGTTAGAACCAATCCCTATTTGTTGATGATGGGTTCATAGGCATTTGCTGATAATGGGTAAGCCAACCATTCTCCGGTAATCATATCCCGACATTTAGCAGGCGTAATATTGTTGATTCAGACATATTCACTTTCGATTGCTTGAAAACAGAAACATGCGCCCCATGTGGATTCACCTAATGGATTTCCAGTAAACCATTCTTCTCCGTGAATCAATTGAAATCGTGATTGATTTGAAAACAGTTCGATTTCCGGCTTGAAGAAATACCGCATTGAATGGATTTCCCTCAGTTCGGTTACCTGCCCATCCTGAAGATTGCGCACAAACACATGGTAGTTGACATCCACCAGATTTTCATTGGGATGCATTCGCGGTTCCGCTATGCGGGTAACCTCAATCTCATCATCCGCCATCCGCTTGATCCGAACTGCAGGTCGGTCCGTCAAAACAGCCGGTCCGTACCAGAGATCAAAGATAAAAATGCCGCCGGGGTTCAAATGCTCCCGAGCCGTCCGGAATGTCGCTGAAACATCGTTATTTGTTGTCTGGTAACTGATGACGTGGAATAGCGAAATAACCGCATCAAACTGTGTGTTTAATCGAATATGGCGAATATCGCCCTCAGAGAAGGCCAGCCTGTCATGTCCAGAATTCATGCTCTTGTGGGTCATTGCCAGGGACTGTGTGATCATTTCAGTACTGCGCTCTACGCCATGCACCGAAAAGCCTTTTTCGGCCAGCAGGGCGGCATGAATGCCGGTTCCTGAACCCAGCTCAAGTATGGATTGGGCTTTTGGGTTGAATCGTTGAATCAGACCAGCCACATAATCTGCCTCTGTCTGGTAATTTTTATCGCGGTAAAGCAGATTATAATATCGGGCATAATCATCAAAAATTGGAGATTGTGTCAATATTTTTCCTGTGCAAAAGCTACTGGTGTGTTCGAAACGAGAAGTCTGTTCCAGCTTCTTGAGGGATGATATCCGTTGCAACTACAGGGGCACATTTCCAATCTCACTCATCGTAAAACCTGATGGACAGCGTCACAAACCTGTTCGATCTGCTCGTTTGTGATGGCCTGACCACTGGGCAGATAAAGCCCGCGCCGATAGATATGCTCGGTCACGGGGCAATGGGTATCTTTAAATAGCCCCATATTTCGATAAACCGGCTGTTCGTGCATTCCCATGAAAAAAGGCCGAGTTTGCACCCCCCGATCCATAAGCCGACGAGAAAATTCAACGGCATCAAAAGTGGCGCTGTCTTCCAACATTATGGCATACATCCATACGGAGGTTTTTGCCCAGGGTTCAACATGGGGAAGCTGAAGGGGAAGGCCATGAAGGGCCAGATTATATTTGGACGCCATATCCACCTTTCGGGATAGAAACTGATCGATCCGTTCCAGTTGAGCACAACCCATCGCTGCCTGAAGATTGGTCATTCGATAGTTACATCCACGATCTTCATGCCGGAACCGCTCTTTTGCCCCGAAACAGAGGTTGCGCCGCGCCTGGAGTTTTGCAGCGATAACCGGATCATCAGTCAGTGCCATACCGCCTTCGCCTGTCGTGATGTTCTTGTTGGCGTAAAAAGAAAAAGTGGAAACATTTCCAAAAGATCCGCAACGCCGCCATACGCCGTCAACCAAACATTCAGATCCGTGGGCTTCTGCCGCATCTTCTACAATTATTAGGTGATGCTCAAGTGTCAGAGGAATAAGCTCCGCCATATTGACCGGATGACCATAAATATGCACCGGCATGATGGCTGCCGTTTTGGGTGTTATTTTTCGATACACATCCGCAAGATCCATACAATATGTTCTGGGATCACAGTCCACCAGAACAGGTATGAGGTTGTTGCGCAGCACTGCTTCCAGACAACTGACAATGGTAAAAGACGGCAGGATCACTTCCCCGCCTGCAGGAATATCCAGAGATGACAGCGCCAGTTCCAACGCCACGGTGCCATTACAAACGGCCACCCCGAATTTTCGACCGCAGTAAACCGCCCATTTTTTTTCGAAACGATCGATATATTTTCCAGCAGAAGAAATCCAGCCAGTGGCAATGCAATCAGCAATGTATTCCAACTCCCGTCCGGGTAGCAGGGGTTCGTTGACAGGAATCATTGACATGAGTCTATCCCTTCAAATCGCGTTTTATCACCATCACCGGCATAAGGCCCTTGTTTGATTTCAATCATTGATGTCTCTTCGAGCATTTCAAAAGAATGCCCGCCACCACACAGAAGAATCATATCCCCAGATTCCAAAATTTTTTCACCAATGAATTCTTTATCGGAGGAATAAAGATTGACCTTGACCCGGCCCTTTCGAATAACAAGAACTTCCTGAGTGTACAATACCTGCCGGCTAACAAGATTATGGACATGGGGATCGATTTTTTTCCCTTGCGGGTGTTTCATAAAAGCCACCTGCTGCGAAAAATTGGGTGGCGTGAAAAAATTGAGGCCGGGCTCATCGTATTGGGAACGAAGAATCAGTGCAATGGGTTCAAGCCCATGGACAATTGTCTCGACAAACGGTGTATCCATATTCATTTAGCTCTCCTGGCTGGTATAATTATTGAGGCAGCCATTCAGAACCCATCTTTTGCAGGCACTTTTGTTGAAAGCGAGTCTCTGCCTCTGCCAAAACTATAGATAATGCGATCCCCGTGTGTCCGGAAATAAAGACAGCCCGCAGATTCAAAAATCTTCACCTGGGTCTGATAGTCGGTCGGTTTTACCGCTGCAATCATACCACCACTTCATTAGGCGTAAATCCGACAAGTTCTTTTTTTCACAAAGTATGTCTTGTGTCTGGACAAACCCTGCATCCTTCCTATGAATGTATTAAGTACGCCAGTGGTTATTCAGCCAATACCGCGCCAGGCAGTTTATTCAGACCTTGATGGCAATATCTCACTACTGTCAAGCCCTTTATATGATATCAGCAAACGTTTTTTCCATCTTCATGAATCGGGTAATACCCAGCCAGAGAAAAAAGACGACAATCAACAGACTGATGACAAATCCAGGCCAGTAGAGAGGGCTTTCTCGTCAAGGATGCACCACCGGAAGCCATCTATAGACTTTCAGAAAAATAATTTCGCAGCGTTATCGGTCGGAGATATACTACAGTATAATCTCCTC
>CAJBRY010000477.1 GCA_903958085.1 uncultured Geobacteraceae bacterium | reverse complement strand
GTTGTACCAAAACTTATCCAGTTATTGGTAGCTCCATTAAATGACTAAACCTAAAGCTGAAATTCAACTCATACGCGGGACTGTAGTCAAAGGTGTGCTAACTTCAGAAATATTAAACAAGTGCAATAATTTTGAGTATTCCTCAAAAGAATCCATTGGTGAGTTCCCAGTAGCAAATTTTAAATCTTCCGAGTCTGAGACAAATGAATTTTTTATGGGATTTTCTAAAGGCGATGTCTTGTCTATTTCAATTTCAAACAATAATTCACCTCCTTCCGTAGTTTTTTGTGGTGAGTTTCTGCAAAAGCGGACAAATTTGAATAATGAAAACAAAACATTAGTTCTTGATATCCAAGCCGTGCACTCTTTCTTCAAATTACAGTTTATGGAAATACCTCATGCAAGTGATGTTAAATGCAATACGTTGTCAGAGCTCTTACGGAAAATCATGCTGTCTGCAAATGTGCCATGTCAAATCATAATTGATCCGGATGTTGACCAAGGGATCGACATCGGAGCAGGAGAAAGATTGAACGCATTTCAGGTAATTAAGGTTATTTGTATCCAAAAAAACATCTGCATGTCCTTTAATCGTGACAACAGCGTCACGTTTAGTAATAGAGACACTAAACGGAGAGCAATAACAGGGCGTGGTCCTGTTGTCACATTGAACGAATCGGACATCATAAATATGGAGAGGTTTGAATAGAAAACATCTAACCATCGGGTGGTGCGGTGAAACCCGCACACCCTCTCTACCGTTGAACAGAAAGAGAAAAACTCCTTATTTCTGTTTGACGGTGAGGCGCGGAGTCGCAAACTAAAATCGGAGGATAGCATGATGAAAAGAATTGTACCCGTTGTATTGGCCTTGGTATTTGCTGCATCCGTCTCCATAGCCGCTGAAGCAGCAAAAACAGAGAAGTCATCAGCAAGCGCGCCTTCAAACGTTGATCAGGAATTTAACAATTTTTGGAACAAGTTTAAGAAAGCAGTATTAAACGGTGACAACAAAACCATTAGCGGTATTAAATCAAGCAGAATCAAAGCGATGGATATTTCCAGGAAGGATAAGAATTTCCTCACAGCTGTTCAAAAAGCGGAAGTAGATAAAACTGTAAAAATACGATTCGGTAATGATGTCCAATCGGTAACCTTAAAAAAAATAACTCCTCAGGAAGCCATTGAAATTGGTTTGAATGAAGCCAGTATATCTGAAATTGAAAAGGTAGGTTTTGCTTATATTTTAAATCTATTTGATTATCATATTTATGCGTTCACAAAGATAAATGGGCAATTCAAAATGACAGACTATGAGTATAAGGGTGGTGATTAATAGATATTGTAAGAGAAATAACGAGTCCAACTTGCGGCACGACCTGCATGCCCGGAAAGACTGGGCTGGCAGGTCAGCCTTATGACCGTTGTCGCGACACGATGTCGCGTTGAAGACTGTCTGGCTGTGGCTTTGAAAGCACTGACCAGACCCCTCATTCCCCTGCGGGTATCCTAGGGAGGGGTGCTGTCATGGTGCATCCATGCTGGTGCGAAGCCCTCCCGACAATGTACCGAATCCCGCTTTGGCGGGAGGGGTGGAAGCCGCGAGGCAACTGCCCTCCTGGAAGCCTTAACCTGGGTAAGGGCTATGGTTCCGGGTGATATGGCTAACACAAGTGAACGTTCGCACGCGCCGTCAAGAGGAGCAAGCCAAAGAGGCTGACAGGCTTGAACCAAAAGGTACGCAGCCGGTCAGGGGATGTAACGGTGCCCCTGCGGGGATAAAGTGCTGCCGGTGTACAGAACGGGCCTAAGTCATCCACACAATCGTCTGAAACGCGGAACGTGGAAACCCCATATTTCCGCCCCGGAACATTGGGGCAGGTGAAACCGTAAGGCACACTGTTGGAAGTGCGGGAGTAAGAGGCTGGAAAAAGCGAATGCCGTCCTGTAACGGGGCGGATACGGGTTGCAACATCACCCGGCCCGAAAGGGAGCCCACGTCCTATGCCGGTGCTCCATTACGTGAAAGTCAGGAGAATCTTCTTCAGGAGGGGAAGCAAATGGCGGCAATCGCAAGATTGACTGGTGCGCCCTCCACCTACGGGTGAAGACTGCTGGGCGGTAACGTAAAGTCCGTTAGCGGAAGCAACGGGCGGGTATCCCGAAAGGGAGATTACTTTGGGGGGCTTGAGCCGTATGACGGGAAACTGTCACGTACGGTTCTGAGGGGGGAAAGGAGCCGAAAGGCTCCTGACCTACCCGGTAACCACCACAAAAAAGGAGGAGAGAACCGATGAAAAAGTATTTGGTGTTGACGGTGTGTATGATGTTGGGAGCGGCATTGTTTGGTTGTGGTAAAAAATCAAGCCTGGAGGGGAAGATCGTTGACGGCAAGGGCCAACCTTTGGGCGGAATTGAGGTTGTTGCAATACATCAAAAAGATCCGAATAAGGTCACCAAGGATGATGTAATTAAGGTAACTACTGGTAGTGATGGTGTCTTTAAATTTAATGCACTAATGCCTGCTACCCAATATCGTCTGGGTACATACCCGGAGAAATACTTTGGCAACAGGGCAATTTTCAATGTTGAAAGCGGGGGAGCCGGACAAACGAAGTTGCTCCCTTCGCCATTGGTGCTACCATATGCAAACACCAACCCAGATTTTATTATTGATACAACTACCGGCCTGCAATGGGCTAGAAATGGCTACATTGGGGGGCGGCCGATGAGCTGGGTTGAAGGCACCGACTTTTTGAAAAATCAGACCATTGCAGGAAAAACTGGATGGCGTTTCCCCACTAAGATTGAGTGGGAAGGACTTCTTAAAATGGTCGGAGGTGATTGGCGGCAATCACTTCAAGATTGCGGTTTTAAGAATATGCAGAACGGCCTTTACTGGTCTTCTACAACCCATTACAGTCAAATATTTTGTGTTGGTATGCTGAATAATGGAGTGGGTTTCCTTGATGATAGCAAGCCAAAATATTTGCTGGCTGTGCATGATTAGTTTTTTCGCAGGATATAAGGGAGACCACGGAGGTAGCCGTACTTCACCGAGAACCTTCGAGAAGAACCTTCGAGTGTCAGACCTTGCAATTGACAAATCCAGACAACCAAACGGCGAGAACACCGAGCATTCAACAAACGGCAGCACCGGTCAGCGGGGATAAAGCTCCCCGCCGAGCCAGGGTGCCTTATCACGTTGGACGACAAGTCAAAGACTCTGGCTTGAAGTTCAGCGGTGCAAATCGGAGCCATCAAACAAAAGGAGAAATAAAGAATGAAAGACCTTTTCACCATTACCTTATCTATAATCCAATTTTCTGTTTTCATTGCGATAATTTCCATTTCGAGCTTTGCTGTTGCTAGTCAATTACCGGATGGTATTGGCGAGTTCAAACTTGGTCAAAGAGGGGTTGAACAAAATACTTTAGCAAATGTTACGTTTGAAGGCTACACAGGCGAACTATTTCCATTTCTGTCAGACAAAAGTGAAATAGAAACCATTAGATTTTCGGCCTTTGGTTGTGCTGACACCCCTGATGAACCTGACTGCACCGATAAGATAAAAAATAATTTCAATCTATTGAGACAGCATTTTGAGATGATTGCTGGTACACCCAAAACCCAGAAAGAATTTGAAGTTGTTTGGGAGGAAGGCGATAAGAGACTAACAGTTGGTAGGGACTCTACAGGTGGTCTTGGTGAGGAGATTGCTATTTATTTGGAGTTTATCGACGAAACAAAGGTGGGTGGCAAAAAAGATGGCTTTCTGGGTTTCTATCAAAAATTTAAACAAGCAGTCAAAAACAACGATAGGAACCAACTTGTTAATATGATGTCATTTCCGTTTCAAGGGACTTGTGGGATTTCTATCAATAATAAGAAAGATTTTGACGGAAATTTGAATAAAGTTTTTAAGTCCCATAACCTTAAACTAGAACTAAAAGAAAAACCTTACTTCAACAGATTTGGTGTTACGAGGATGTTTATCAGCAGTGGGTATAAAGGAAATGGAAGATTGTATTTCAGCAGTGGATATAATGCAAACGGCATCGGTTTTGAGAGAATCAACAGAAAGTGGTTAGCCGTTGGACATTTCTGCGGTGACTGATCAAAGCACGACTTGCTATGCGGATATTAAAAAAATCGAGACATAACCAACCGAAAAAGAAGACGATTTCAACATGGCTTACGACCTGCCCCAAAACCCGGCAGGTCAAAGCCATGCCCGTTGAACAGAAAGAGAAAGACTCCTTATTTCTGTTTGACGGTGAGGCACGGAGTCTCTAACAGGAGGAGGCAATATGTCAGAAAATGAGAATCAAACCAGTAGTGATTTCACAAGTGGAGGTACGGAGTTATGATGCAAGCAAACATGAGGTTTCCGGTATTGTCAATGTTGGCTAAGATCATCTTTATTGTAGGCGTACTTGCTCTTTTAATTGGTTTATTTTCTGGCGTCAAAGAATTTATTGAATTTACAAAGTTATCTGGGCAACAATATTCAAATTGGAGCTTTGAGACTAAAGATTACATATATATCGCTTCATTTATTTTTAATACAATTACTGGGCTCGTTGTGATGGCTGTTGCAGAAATTATAGGTGTGCTGTTTGCAATAGAATTTAATACAAGAACCAACAACAATTGAAGGAGCTATAAATGAATATGAGACATATCTTAACGACATCAACTCTTATCCTAGTTGTTGCAATTTATGGCAATGCAATAGCAATACGCATTGAAGACAATCCTAATTCACCATCAAATAAATCTGAATCGGCAACCCCTCGGACCTTCAATGGTAATAACATAGCGAATCATCTCGTATTTGAGGTGGTGCCCTCTAAATTCAGAGAAAAAGCCTTAAAGTCATTATATAAACAAGCAACTAGCATAAAAGGTCATATCTTCGGAATATACGAAGAAGGCATCAATCACATTGTAATACAATCAAACATAGCTGACAGTAGGGTTCTGCTCGAAAAGTTGATCGGAAATCAAAAGAATGCAGAATTCAAGATGGGCCTCATTCAGAATGTGACTGTGTTGGGATCATATAGCTTTAAATTTGATGGTGGCGGAACATTTATTGGAATCAAATGCAGTAACAAGTATGAAATTGCAGATATTAAGAAAGCAACGAACATTGAGGATGCCTTTATTCAGGCCACTCAAGATGGAGATGGTTTTTTCTTGTGGTTACCGAAGAACAGATGCACGGGTAACTGTTTTGATGAAGTTGAGAAAAAGTTAAATAGTAACAATATAGAACATGTCGTGACGACTGTAACTGAGGTCGGAAAAAGGTATAAGTAATAAAAGCTGAGGGTTCAACCAGGCCCTTGGACACCGACCGGGGCTGAGAAGCGCCCCGGTGCAGGTCAAGGGCGCAGCCCGTTGGACAGAAAGAGTAAGACTCCGTATTTCTGTCTGACGGTGAGGCACGGGGTCAATTATTGGAGGTATGAAAATGAGAAAAGTAGCAGTCAAGGTTGTAACAGGAATAGGGTTTGTAGTTGTGTTGTTATTCAGTATGTCAGCATTTGCAGCACAGACAAAAGCATTTGAATTTCCACTACAAAACAAAACGATATCTTTGGGTTCAGATGTTACTGCAATTAAATCTGCATTTCCTCAGATTAAAAAAACAAAAATATCTTATGAAATGATGATTGATGGGAGAACGTCCGTTGCTTTTCATTTTAAAAAAAATAAACTCAATAATGTTACAGTGTGAATTTATGGAATAAATGATATTGATCCTAACGTTGCGATAGCAGGATCAAAAGAATTTAGTAATCTGTCTAATTGGATAACTGATAAATTTGGGAATGGTAACACGATAAGAAAAACAAATGAAGCTGGTGAAATGTTGGTCAAGTGGTCTGCTGGTAATGCGCTAATTACCAAGGAAGCATACTTGGGGCCGGATGGCGAAGGTTTATCTATATTTATACAAATAAAGCAGAAGTAAACGTCGGC
>CAJBRY010000476.1 GCA_903958085.1 uncultured Geobacteraceae bacterium | reverse complement strand
TGTCATGTTTAAATACAATCAAGACTGATAAAGATACCGATGACAAGAAAGAAAAAGAACTGCATAAAAAGATGTCGCTTCTTAATACAATAATGATGTCAATACTTCGTTTTAGAAACCTTTTGAAAAAAGAGCAAGCAATGTAGAATTCTTTTCTCTCTCTTAATTATATGAGAGTATTACACACTAATGGCTTGAAATTGAAAATGCGTGGTGGAAGCCTTTTATTATCAAGAGGTGGACCAGGTGGTGCATCCTCTTATGATTCGCCTGAACAATATGGCGAAATCACAGGCAAGGGTTTAGGCTTAGGGCTTTTTGCTGGGAACGGTTTAACCGGATTAAAATCTCTGAATCCGAAATCAATGACAGTTAAGCCAAAGAATATTTCATTTTCTTAAACGAAGCTTTGCGAATTAATTTAGGCAGTGCAATTTAGTGCATTATTTCAAAATTTCTTCTTTTGATATAATATAACCATGGATTCGATCGTTTATGAAATCTCGCAGTCTTCGGGTGCTACAGATCAATCTATCTTTTTGCAAAAGTCGTGGACGTCGATCCTCGACAACAACAATAATTCTTACAGCTCAGGACAGGTCACAATCGACACATCCCAACTTTCAAATTCCAACAGATGGATGAATTACCGCGAGGCGTATCTGTCCGTTCCCCTGTTGCTTACTGCATCGTGTTCTAATGACCCTCTATGGGATAAAGATAGTCCTCTTAGTTCTGCGGATTATGCTTTTGGTTTGAAAAATAACTATGCCAGTGTTATTCACAGTTTGTCTGTGGATTTACAAGGTTCAACAGTGGTTCAAACTACACCATTTATTTCTCTCGTAAATAATTTCCGCCTAGTCACAACCTTTTCTTATCAGGATTTGCTTACTCTAGGACCATCCATCGGGTTCTACCCCGATACATCAGTTTCTTTTGAACAGAATACTGCAGCATCTCGTTCTGGTTTAGGAACTTGCAATAACCGAAATTTCAATGCTCCAGTGCCCGTTGCCGGTGTTCTAAATCAGCAAGAGAGTTTCAATCGTGGTTTGTATGAGAGACAGCGTTATTGGAATTACGACCCTGATGCAGTTTCAGGAGACTCTGCTTCTGGTTCGGCACTGTTTAGCACTATGGCGGACGCAAATAGATGTAATATTATGTATAAATCCTATATTAACCGAAAAACGG
The DNA here is from genome assembly GCA_903958085.1 of uncultured Geobacteraceae bacterium. Taxonomy (GTDB): domain Bacteria; phylum Desulfobacterota; class Desulfuromonadia; order Geobacterales; family Pseudopelobacteraceae; genus JACRCG01. The sequence goes on along the minus strand of CAJBRY010000476.1, from coordinate 1,249 downwards.
CAGGTGCTTCAGGAACAAATATTTGGCAGGCATCTATTTCTGCCACTATTTTTCTCCGTCATTTGCATCCTCTTTATGACCGTCTCCCTATGTGCAAGGGTCTCTTCCAAAAGATTACGCTAAACCTGAATCAGCCTGTTGTTTCGGCGGCAATCGCGGCGACAAATGTGGCTGCTGCGGCGGCAACTTTTAGTATTACTGGAGCATTGGCTGCGGCGACTGGTGTTCTGACCGTCACAGTAATTCCTGCCGCGAATTTTATTACTGTTGGATGTAGTGTTCCCGGTGCAGCGACATATACTGTTACCGTTATTTCTCAGTTGTCAATTGCTGCTGGAAAAGTTGCTGGAAAAGAAGGAACATATAAAGTAGCCATTTGTGGAACTGCTTTGGCGGCAGATGTTCTTTCTGGTGCATTGGTCGTATCCCCTCCATCTCTATCGAGTTCTTCTTCTACGATGGCTCTTGCTAGCGTGAATGTTCCCAGCGGTGGAATTTCGCCTATTATGTTTGCCAGTTCTGGATTAAACAATGGATGTGCTAATTTGGTGCCCGGAACCTATACTGTTTCTCTCTCTGTTGGTAATACTCCAACAGGATCATCGCAAGTCTTGCCTGCTGATAGAAATGGTAATCTTTCTCGTTCTATTGTATTAAATGTGCCGAGTTATGTCATGAACCCTATGGTTGAATCGGCATACATTTCTCAGTCTATTAAATCCGTTGAATATTCTGATTATTACCAATATCTCGTCCAGAGTGTTGGTGGTGGTGGGTCTGGAAATATCAATGCACTTATCACAAACGGTATTAGTGGGCTTAAATCGTGTCTTGTAATTCCAGTATTTAACCCTGCTGGTAATGCCGCTGTCAATCCTCTTCAGTCGCCATATGACCCTTGTGGTGGTGGAACAACTAGTCCTTTGGCTCATATTAGCAACTTTAACATTTTGGTTAGCGGGCAGAACGCCATCTATCAAAATCAGTCCTACACTTACCAAGCATTTCTCAATCAGCTGTCGGGGCAAAATTCTGTCAATTACGGACAAGTTGATGGTTCAAGTTCATCGCTTATTTCGCAGACTGATTTTGAAAATTCATACTGTTATTATTACGTTGACATTGGGCGAGGCTTGCCAGTTGAATCTTCTGTTCCTAAATCGGTTGTCCTTGTTGGAACAAATAACTCGATGTATGCTATAGATTATTATGTGTTTTTGGAATACCAAAGTGCCTTTTCTTTATCTAT
>CAJBRY010000475.1 GCA_903958085.1 uncultured Geobacteraceae bacterium | reverse complement strand
GACAGCAGCCTACTTTGCTTTTGTTTCCCACTACTATGGACAAATAGAGCTAAAATCAGCACTGATCAGCATTGCACTCGGGAAACCTTATTGGCACCTGTGGTATTTATATATGTTGGTCGGATTATATATGATCACCCCGTTTCTCAGAACATATATTGCATCGTCATCAGTCAAAGAGCGTTATGCCCTGATTATTGTCATCTTAACATTTGCAGCTCTCAACTCCGCGCTGAACTATTTCGTCTTCAATAATATTATTAGCGACATGCAGACAGTTTTCACGATGTTTGTTCCATACCTTGGGTACTATTTCTGCGGTTATCAGTTTCGCGTAATTGATAATACGAAGATATCGTCCATCCTTCTGTTGTTCCTTATTCTTGAATGTTTCATTGCAGGGTTCCTAGGCACAGGAATTGTAACAAATGGCTATGGCCTTCTCAAAGGGCTGTTCTTTTATGATTATTTCAGCCCTGCGGTTATTTGCATGGCCGTTTGCGTATTCCTCCTTTTCAGCAAGATGTTTTCTCAGGATGGCTCAACAAAAAAATACTTTCGTGGCTTCATCTTACAGGTTTCACCATGCACCATGGGTATCTATCTTTTTCATCCCATGGTTATTGGATACTTGCAGTCCGAACACAATCTGTATGCGGTATCCATGAATCCTGCATACAGTATTCCGCTATATTCTCTCAGCATCTTTCTGTTCTGTTTTGCCGTTATGGCCGCTGTTACCAGGATCCCGCTGCTCAAGCGTATCGTTTAACTGCACATGAGCGAACGCATCGAACTCTTGACTGTCTCTAATAAATGCTATAGCGTAATAGGCAAAATTGTGAAGGTGTAAGTAATGGTCCTGCGAATGCCGAAAAAGATACCATCTATCCTCCTTACTTGTACGATACTCATGGTTCTCATCCTCATCTTTACGGGTATCCTTTGGGCGCCTGCAGGAACATTCATCGGCGGCATTGATGTACCCGGTTATTTCTACTGGAGCGCTGCATTCATTTCGGATACTATCCGCGCCGGTATTATTCCTTTATGGAACCCCTATTATTACAGTGGTCATCCCTTTCTAGCAAATCCCGGCAATTTTATTTTCTACCCTTCTACTCTTCTCTATGTTTTGCTGCCACTGCCATGGGCTTTCACTCTTGATACATTGATACATCTATTTATTGCAGCGCTGGGAATGTTCTATCTGGTGCGCCTCATCACAGGATCACAAATGGCCGGGCTCACCTCTGCCATTGTGTTTGGCTTTAATGGGTATTTTATCGAGCGGATCTTTGCCGGGCATATTACCCTAATACATTCTGCCGCTCTGATTCCATGGTTGTTCTTCTTCATGGAAAAGGCGCTACTGGCAAAAAGTAAAGTCCTTTTCTTTCTGCCGGGTGTTGCCCTCGGGATACAAATCCTCGGTGGAGATCCTCAAGTCAGCTTCTACACCGCATTGTTCTCATCAGTGTATTTTCTTCTGAGGTTGCTGGTTGATTCGAAACCCTTTCAACCAGTTGGTATGATAAAAACATGTGGATATTTTTTCCTGTTCCCTTTTACGGCCTTCTGTATCAGCGCCGTTCAGATCCTACCGTCCCTTGAGTTGAAGGCTTTCAGTGAAAGGGCACAGAACACCTATGATTTCGTCACATTCATGTCTTTTTCTCCGGGACAGTTTTTTTCGTTTCTTATCCCCAGAGCAAGTTCCCCGTCATTTAATACCAACTGGGAATTCGGTTGCTACATTGGGATACTCGCCTTGGTCATCGCAGGAATTGGCGGGCTCTTCTATCAGAACAGAAAATACGTGCTGTGCTATGGAGTCCTTCTTTTTGTAGTCTTGACATTTATGCTGGGCAGTTTCACCCCTCTTTATTATCTTTATTTCAAATACCTTCCTGTCATCTCCACATTCAGGGGACCGGCTAGGGCAATTGTGATGTTTGATTTTATCCTGTCAATCTTTATCGGCTTCGGCATTCACTATCTACACGAATCAGGACTGAAGCTTGGACGATATGGAGTTTCTATATTATTTGCGGCAGTGCTAGCCGTATGCATGTATGTCGGTATCGTCACATTTCAAGTGCCGCTGGCCTCGAAAGAGGTAGTATCTGCTATAGCCATCCTTGCCGTGACCGTAGTTCTTCTCAGCCTAACTTTCGCAATGAAAAATAGAACACCTCTGATATGGTTGATAATTGCGACATTGTTTGTGGATCTCTATATAGTGTATTCTGACAGTGTCCCGCGCCTGTCTTCAAAAGACCTGCTCAAAAAGCAGTCCTATGAGCAAGTGTTTGAAAATGACACCTCCCTCTATAGGGTGAATACACCTGGTTATGAGGGCAAATTTTACGGTCTTCCTGCCCGCGGGATGCATCACCACTACTATGGAATAAATGGTAATTCTAATATAATACTAAATGAATATTTCACTTTCATCTACAATATGGCTGATGTCCCCAAACCTGAAATGTTTCGCCACACCTTTAGCCCAGAGCTGTTTAGTCCAAGTAACGCCTTCAGCTCGCGGATACTGGGGCTCAAGTATGCCATTGTCGAAACCCCTGATGGTTACAAAATGATGTCAACAGAAAATTATCAGCCGCGTGTAATGATTATCAGGGATATAATCTTTACTCCGTCATATCAAGACCACATTCAAATACTGAAAAATCATGATTTCGATCCACAGAAAAAAGTACTACTAGAGGAGTCCGCAAGAACCGCGGTATCGAAAATTGTACAGACTGATGCAATAGTGCAGGATTGGGTGTATATTGAACTCTATGCGACAAACCGCCTGAAAATCAGGGCGGACGCTCCTTCGGGAGGCATACTGCTGCTGAGCGAATTATATTACCCGGGTTGGAAGGCTTATGTTGATGGCACAAGTGTGCCGATACTCAGGGCTGATTACCTGCTAAGGGCAATACCCCTTGGACCAGGGCAGCACTCGATAGAAGTCGTGTATAGACCTATAAGTTTCCTAGTGGGATCCGTAATATCACTCTTTGCGCTACTCCTTCTTCTTTTCCTGTGGATTGCAAGAAGATATACTACACGAATTGCCTCAAATAAAATGTTAGAGAAAAAGTTAAAAAAAAGGGCGTTGACTAATAAATCGATGTTGTCGAAGAAAGCTTAGGGTAGGTTCATTAAATTGAAGATATTATCGTTTCTTAAATGAATAAAACAGCAAAGGGAATTCCTATGAAGGTACTTCTTGTAAATCCGCCTCCTTATAAAATTATTGAACCATACTATGATACGCCCGATTATCCAAGAACGGCATTGGCATATTTGGCCGGGTATTTAATAGAACAAAGTATTGAGGTTAATATTCTTGATTGTAAATATGATAGATTGGATATGAATGATGCAATTAAGCGAATATTGGCCAGCAGAGCAGATATCGTCGGGTTTACATCTTTTACAAACGAAATAATTCAGTCAGCTAATCTTGCAGGTGAAATTAGAAAATCTTTACCAAATATAATTAATGTAATAGGTGGCGTACATGTGAGTGCATTACCGGAAGAAACTATGCGAGAGTTTACACAATTTGATTATGGGGTTATTGGAGAAGGGGAAATCACATTATTTGAGCTTGTTCGCGCTTTGGAAAGTTGCATCCCCGTTGAACATATAAAAGGAATATGTTTTTTAAAAAAAGACTCACTTTTCTGCTACACAGGCTCAAGAGAATTTATAAAAAACTATGATTCATTACCGCTGCCGGCATGGGATTTATTCAGGCCAGCAAGAGAATATATTATTCAATCTTCGAGAGGTTGCCCTTTTAATTGTGCTTTTTGCGTG
>CAJBRY010000474.1 GCA_903958085.1 uncultured Geobacteraceae bacterium | reverse complement strand
CGTATTGAGGTCCTCCTGGCAGAAGGGTCAGCACCTAGCTTGCAAAGAAATCTGGCTGCCCGTCAGGCAGTTGGAGAAATCCTCTATTTTCTAGATGATGACTCAATCATAAATTTTGATAATCTGAGTATTTGTAGTTTGGCTATGGAGGATACGAGTGTTGCTGTCGTTGGAGGCCCTTCCGTGACTCCGGCAACCGACAGTTGGATACAGAAACTGTTCGGTGTTGCTCTGTCCTCTCTGTTTGGTTCAGGTGCTGTGCGAAACAGGTATCGCATTAGAGGTACACGGCGAGAAACGACCGAAAAAGAACTTATACTTTGTAATCTTGCAGTCAGACGTTCCGTTTTTGTTGACATGAATGGCTTTGATGAGCGTTTGTACCCCAACGAGGAAAATGAACTTCTAAACAGGATAAATAGAGCCGGGTCTAAGCTTCTTCATATTCCTGAAATGCATGTTTTCAGAAGCCAGAGATCTTCTTTAAAAACATTTATTCGTCAGATGTTTGTCTATGGCCGAGGGCGTGCTCAACAGACTATTATTTCAGGTATATTTTCTTTTGTCAGTTTTGTTCCATTGTTTTTTGTTTTTTACTTGTTTTCTTTTTTATTATTTACCTTTAACCAGATAATGTTTCTGCCACTCAGTATATATCTAATATTGAGTGCTGTTTTTACTCTATCCGAGGTTGTTCGGTCTGGAACAATTATTAGTCTTGCCCTTTTTCTGATATATCCGCTTATGCATATTGTTAATGGCGTTGGACTTTTTGCCGGCTTGCTTACTGGAAAACCGGCTCCTTTGAATGATCCTGATATAATTATTAAGAAAATAAAGTCGTTTGGGATATCAAATATATGAATAAACTGCGAGTGATTCTGACTACACCTCCATACTCCTCGCAGGAGCGGTTGGGAAAACTTGGTTTTCTGGGGGGTGCTCTCCCTTCAATCAGTCTGCTTTATCTTGCATCTTCTTTACGCGATAGATGTGAACTATCTGTTATGGATACATCCTTTACGAATCTGGATGAAGATGCGGCTCTGGATTCGGTACGGCGATTTGCTCCTGATATTGTTGGAATATCAGCGGTAACTCCATCAATATCGCGTGCGCAAAGTTTCGCGAGTCGGATTAAGTCTATTGACAGTAGAATTGTGACTATTCTGGGGGGACCACATATAACCAGCGTACCGATGGAAACGATGGAACGGACGCCTGCTATTGACATTGGAGTAGTTGGAGAGGGTGAAATAACGCTTCAGGACATTGTTGAATTATATGATGGTTCGCTAAATAGTTTAATCGGTATAAAAGGAACTATTGTTCGGGATAGTTTTGGAAAACTTCATAGGGCCGATTCAAGAGAATTGATAGCAGACATTGATTCCCTTGGGTTTCCGGCCTACGGTCTTGTAGACCATAGTGTTTCTCTTCATCCGGCACTGTTTAAAACAAGGCGTGTTCCTGCAATTCATGCTATTACGTCTAGAGGTTGTGCTCATACCTGTTCATATTGTAATACGAATATTTTTAATAAGAAGCTCAGATTTCATTCTGCAGATTATGTTATGGGTCTCATCAAGCATCTGATGAGTCTTGGTTATCGTGAGATTTCATTTGAAGATGACAATTTTACTGATCATCGAACACGTTTGACTGAAATTTGCAATAGGTTGATTGATGAACGTATAGATATAGTTTGGAGCGTAAATGCGCGTATAGACACTGTTGACGAAAATATGCTCAGATTGATGCGCAGAGCGGGTTGCTGGTATATCTCTTATGGTGTTGAAAGTGGCAGCCAGGATACACTTGACAGGATAGGGAAAAAAATCACATTGAATCTTATCAGACAGCGTATTGAATTAACCCGTAAATGTGGAATGGAGGCGAAGGGCTTCTTTATTATTGGTTTCCCCTGGGAAACGAAACAGTCAATTAAGGAAACTGTTGATTTTGCTCTGTCGCTGCCATTGTCAGATGTGAATATTTTTCCACTTACTCCTTTTCCTGGGACTGCTGTGTTCGAACAGACAAAAATTTGCGGTGATTTTGCAAACGATTGGAGTAAAATGGATCTTCAGCAGATAGTATACGTTCCGCCAGGCCTAACTGGGGAATATTTGCAAAATGAAATAAAAAGACTGTTATTGTGTTTTTATTTTCGTCCGAGAACTATTTTAAATTATTTTGTACGAATTGTTGTTGCAAGAGATATTTTAATAAGTGCTGCTAAAGCACTTATGCCTAGTTGGTTCAGCAAAATACGTTCTGTCTAAATGATGATTATTTTATCGTCAATTGTTATGGAGTCAATTTATGCATTTTGTTTTTGTTCAGCCGCCAATAGGTAAAAGAGTCGTTAGTGTTTCTCCAGCGTTAAGCATTCCATATCTTGCTGCTATTGTGGAAGCTAAGCAAATTAAGGTTTCTGTTATAATTTCTGACGCTGAAGGTTTGAATGTAGATCAAACTGCGGAAAGAGTTGTTAAGTTAAATCCTGATGTTGTGGGATTCTCAATTGGTACTGTAGCTGCTTTTAACTCATACGATATTGCTAGATTAATCAAAGAGCAAGTTGCTGGTGTAATAACAATTGCTGGTGGACATCACGCAACAATATTTCCGGAAGAAGTATTATGCAATGGAATTGACTTTGTTGCTATTGGTGAAGGAGAAAAAACCATTGGTGAATTTTCAGACTATCTTTTGGGAGAGAGGATAATTGAAGAGGTGCGCGGAATTGCCTATTGCATTGAAGATGGCATTAAATATAATGAAGCCCAATCACCCATTGATAACCTAGACAATTTACCCATGCCAGCCTGGCACCTAATGCCAATTGAGAAGTTCAGTAGCAACTTTCAAAAGACATCAAAAAATCTGCCAATTATGACTTCACGTGGTTGTCCAGGACAATGTATTTTTTGCTTTAAGGGACTATTTGGAAGTAAGTTTAGGATGCGGTCTGCCAAAAGTATTGTTAGTGAAATACTATATTTAAAGGAAAAGTTTGGAATAAATTCGTTTGATATTATTGATGATCATTTTGCTGCTAACCCTAAGCGAGCAATTGAGGTTTGTAGTCTTATTAAAAAAAATAGTATTCATTTGGCTTGGGGACTACCTTCAGGGATTCGTGTAGATGTTGTTTCTGAAGAATTATTGAAAGCCTTAAAAGAAGCTGGCTGTTATCGCATTGGATTTGGCGTAGAATCAGGAAATGATCAAATATTACGAATTATCAAAAAATATACAACTAAAGATCAAATCTTTAAAGCCGTGCGATTGGCGCAGAAACTGAATTTTGAAACATATTGTTTTTTTATTATTGGTAATCTTGGCGAAACAGAACAGACGATTGATGATACTATTAAATTTGCTTTAGAACTGGATCCTGATATCGCACAATTCACCGTGGCAATTCCATATCCAGGGACTGAAATGTTTCAGGTGTTACAACAACAGAGTAGAATTTGCAGTTACGATTGGAATGATTACGATTATTTTAAGTCCGGTCGACAAGTTTTTGAACATGAGCATCTCAAGTATGATGTGATACAAAAAAAATATTCTGAAGCATACAAACGGTTTTATTTGAGGCCTAAATTCATTATAAAAAAATTTAAAACTCTGAAAAACTTCGAAGAAATAAGTAGGTTATTAAAATCATTTCTAAATTTTGTGGGTCTCTTTAAATCTTGAAAGCCTCGATAATCATAGTTAACTGGAACGGAAAAGGCCATCTTCCCGGTTGTCTTGAAAGTCTCAAAGTTCAGACATTAGTGGATTTTGAGACTATTTTGGTGGATAACGGTTCTGTAGACGGTTCTCTTGAATTTGTTACCGCAAATTACCCATGGGTTAAGACGGTTGCTTTGCCTGTCAATATGGGTTTTGCTGCAGGAAACAACGCGGGTCTCCATGTTGCCACGGGAGACTACATAATTGCTTTGAATAACGATACGGAAGCCGAACCAGAGTGGCTGGAGGAGCTGGTCAGCGTTGCAGATGAAAACCCTGCTGTTGGGATGGTTGCTAGTCGGATATGCTCCTACGATGACCACGATCTGATTGATTCTCTTGGGGTTAAAGTCTGCGCTGATGGAATGTCTAGAGGAGCTTATCGTTTACAGCGTTTCTCGGGACTGCGATTGAATAAAGTTGAAGATATTCTTGTACCAAGCGCCTGTGCTGCACTTTATCGTCGCCGGATGATTGAGTTGATTGGTTTTTTTGATGAAGTTTTTTTTGCATATTGTGAGGACACTGATTTGGGGCTTAGAGGCAGACGGGCAGGTTGGAAGTCTTTGCTTGCTCGAGATGCTGTGGTCTATCATAAATATTCACAAACTGGTGGAGCTTTCTCGCCTTTAAAACTCTATCTAGTAGAGCGAAATCATTATTGGGTTGCATTTAAGAATTATCCTCTCACTTGGCTCCTGTTGCTGCCATTTGGTACAAT
>CAJBRY010000473.1 GCA_903958085.1 uncultured Geobacteraceae bacterium | reverse complement strand
ACCTACAAAGCTGAATTCAAGGCTTTGGCACTTGTCTCCGCCAATGGATCAATAAAGAAAACTGCGGACCTTAATGGGAAACAGATTCTAGGATTAAGCCCGACATCGCAGGTTACACTCTGGGGTGAACACTGGCTTAGAAATAACAAGATTACCAATGCCAACGTCAAATACGTCAGTGCCTCCGACAGCGTTGCCCAGTTGATAATTTCCGGAGAAGTCGCCGCCGGTTTCGCCTCTCTTGCCAACTATCAGAAACTTTCTCCAGAAGTTAAAAGTCAGTTGAAGATATTTGCTGAAAGCAAACCGATGGCCGGTCGCGTCTATTTGCTGAACAGCCGCAATTCGGGGATGTTGAAGAAGATTGATGCCGCATTGTGGGAGTTTTCCAAAACCGATGAGGCAAAGAAATATTTTGAAGCAAACAAGCTCGCCGGATATCGTAAACTCGGTACAACTGAATTGAAAGAGATGGATCCGTATGCAAATGAAGTTAGGAAGATCATGAAAAGCGCGCCTAAATGACAAGATTTACTCCCTGGAATACGATTCGCGGCCGTCTGCTGATTCTTGCAATCAGCGTAGAACTGCTGATGCTGTCGATACTCGTTTTCAACAGTATGCGTCTTCTGCATAGTGCGATGACAAGTCAGGCAAAGATTCAGGCAGAACAGTTTCATCCTGTACTGAAAGCCGCCCTGACCGCACCGCTGGCTCAGCATGACTATGCTACCGTGCAGGCGGTAATCGACGAAAGTCGTACTTCCGGAAATGTTGATTATATTGTCGTTGTCGATCGTAACGGCAAAACCGTCGCTGCGAGCGGTTTTCAGGGCGGAGGTCCGCTCCCGCAGCCTGACAGTGACATTCCGATTTTCCAGTCTGCAAAAGAAGCTCACTACAATGTCGTCGTCCCGATCACCATGCATAGTCAGGAATTGGGGAAACTCCATTTCGGTCTCGACCTTTCTGACATCGTAAAGGCCAGAAGTTCGTTGCTGTTTCAGGGGGGCGGCATCGCCTTGGCGGAACTTCTTTTTTCTTCGATAATAATGCTGCTGATAGGTTTCTGGCTGACACGCCACCTGACGAATCTGACCCGCGCCAGCCTGGAGGTAACATCCGGCAACCTGACACCTGCTCCGGTTCCGGAGGGAGATGACGATATCGGACAGCTTGGCGTTGCTTTCAATACCATGTCGCGGACCATTGCTGAGCGAGTCAAAGAACTTACGGCTGCCAAAACCGCAGCCGAGGCAGCCAACAACGCCAAAAGTGAATTTTTGTCAACCATGAGTCATGAGATTAGAACACCAATGAATGGCGTAGTCGGCATGACCGGTCTTTTGCTGGAAACAAAACTCGATGAAGAACAGCTGCAATACGCTGAAATAGTGCGTAAATGCGGTGAAAATCTAATGCTGATAATCAATGAAATTCTTGATTTTTCCAGAATTGAAGCCGGCAGGATGAAACTGGAGGAGCATGAATTCACTCCGCATTTCGTTATGGACGCAGTCATTAAAATTATGACCCCGAAGGCTGATGCGTCACTTCTAAAGCTTACCTGTAACGTTGCACCGGAGATACCGCAATGCCTGAAAGGTGACTCCTCAAGACTTTCGCAGGTGATTGTCAATCTTGTCGGAAATGCAATCAAGTTTACTCACAAGGGAGAGGTCACTGTAAACGCTTCTTTAGTCTCAGAGAATGCAGATACTGCGCTGATTCGTATTGATGTCAGCGATACCGGAATCGGCATTCCGGAATCCGGTTTTGTCTCCATTTTCCAGCCTTTCAAACAGGCGGATGGATCAACGACGCGCAAATACGGCGGAACTGGACTCGGACTGGCAACCAGCAAGCAGCTCGTTGAATTGATGGGCGGAGAAATAGGCGTTCAGAGTAAAGTCGGAGAAGGTTCCACGTTCTGGTTTACTGCAAGGTTTGAAAAAAATACCCTGGTGGCGCCAGTATCTGCATCGGATTCAGATTTGACAGACTCTTCTTCAGTTTCTGCTGAAAAATTCCCCTCTTCCCTCCGCATCCTGATGGTGGAGGACAATGTAATAAACCAGAAAGTAGCCCATAAAATTCTGGCAAGACTGGGCCTTACCGCAGATGTTGCGGAGGATGGTTCTGAAGCACTGCGTGCATTGGAGCAGAAAGAGTATGACCTGGTGCTTATGGACTGCATGATGCCTGTTATGGATGGCTATGAGGCAAGCATGGCAATTCGTGATCCACTATCCAGAGTTCTAAACCGCAGAATACCAATTATTGCAATGACAGCCAATGCTTTGGAAGGTGACCGTGAAAAATGCATCGCATCCGGAATGGATGATTACATATCCAAGCCGGTAAACAAAGATAGCCTTGCTAAAGTTATCGCGAAGTGGATGCGGTGAGCATTCTGATTTTTGGACAGACAACGGAGCAAGTAAAACTTAAATTATGAAATTCCAAAGCATCCGAAATAGACTTATTTTTTATATCGGTTTCTTTGTAACACTGCTGCTGCTTTCGATTGCTATCTCTGTTTATGCCTATTTCCGGCAAACAACAAAAGAGCTTATATTCAGTCAGCAGTTTTCTATGGTTACATTGATGGCAAACGGGCTTGATGATAAAATTGAGTCGTCACACAACGCCCTCATTGCACTTTCAAAGGTAGTACCTACCGCCTCTCTTAATAACCGCGAAGATATTCAGAAATGGCTTGATGACCGTGTCGGAACAAGATCCATCTTCAACCATGGACTATTCCTGCTGGATATGAATGGTGACCTTTTAGTCTACACCAGCAATTTCAAACACGACAACTCCAACTATTTCAGGATGATATTTGCCCAAAGCAGAGCAAAAGAGTGGAAACTTGTTTCGACTCCGATTATATGCAGCGCCAATCAGCACCAGACAGTTTTAATGACAGCACCTGTTCTTGACAGCAACGGAAGTGTCAGCGGCATTCTCTGCGGTGCTATAGACATCCTGCAGAAAGACTCTCTATTTCAGGAGATAGCCCTCACAAAATCAGGCTCTTCCGGCTATATGTACCTATATTCAAAAGACAGAACAATGGTCGTGCATAAAGACACTTCACGGATCGGGAAAAAAGATGTTCCGATCGGAAGCAACAGATTATTCGACATGGCTATTGCCGGATTTGAGGGATCTGACGAAAATTTCAATTCAATCGGAGTACATTTTCTTACATCGGTAAAGCGACTTAAATACACCGACTGGATACTTGCTGCCAATTATCCATACGATGAAGCGATGCAGCCTATTACCCGTTTTAGAAACGCCTTTATCCTTGGAATGCTGGTTGCTCTCTTTGCAGGAATCGCTATGGCGCGCAGACTTGGCACAACCATAACCCGTCCTCTCTCCGAACTGACCCTTCAGGTATCAGATCTTTCTGGCTCAAACTCAGATCACGAAAAATTTCTATACAGTTCCGACAAGGGTGAAATCGGAAATTTGACCGAAGCGTTCAACGCGCTCCTCCTGGATATCAGGAAGTATGAAGAAGAGCAGCGCATCCTCTCCAATATGCTGGAAGAAGAAATCGCGGTGCGTCAAAAAAGCGAGGAAGACCTTTCTGAGCAGACAAAAACGCTTATGAAAAACGAGAGACACCTGACAGAAAAACAGAACGAATTACTGGCGACCGAGGAGATGCTGAGAGTTCAGATCAGGGAATTCGAGGTGACCCAGCGACTTCTCTGGGAAGCTAACGACCGTTTCCGGGCGCTGCAGGAAGCTTCTTTTGGCGGCATCTGCATCCACGATAACGGTATAATACTCGACTGCAATAAGGCTCTTTCGGAAATAAGCGGTTTTTCTGAAGAGAAGCTGCTTGGAATGAATATGCTTGATCTAATTGAAACAACTTACCATGAAAGCGTTCAGCAAAACATTCAGAGCGGCTTTGAACAGGCATACGAAGTTGAAGGGATTAACAGTGACGGAAACAGATACTGGCTTAAAATGCGTGGCAAGAGCGTACCCTATATGGGGCATCAGGTCCGTGTCGTAGAGTTTCGGGACATTACTGACCGCAAACAGGCTGAAGAAGAACGGCTTACGCTGGAACAGCAATTTCAGCATGCCCAGAAACTTGAGAGTCTGGGAGTTCTCGCCGGGGGTATTGCTCACGATTTTAACAACATACTGACTTCGATAATAGGCCAGTGCTTTATGGCAAGGAAAAATGTCTTGTCACCCGATACATATAAAGACCGTATTGATGCGATTGAAAAAGCCGTACACCGCGCAGCTGATCTATGCCGCCAGATGCTGACATACGCGGGAAAAAACAAGCCGGAGCAGACTGACGTGAATATGAAAATGCTGACTGATGAAATTGTAAAGATGCTGAAAGCTACCGTTAAAAAGAATGTATCCATTGAACTTGACCTCCAGGAAGATATTTTGAATGTTTCAGGAGACAATGCCCAGATTCAGCAGATTGTCATGAACCTGATAATCAACGCGGCTGATTCTATTGGCGACAACAACGGTTCTATCAGGGTTTCACTTGAAAAGATTCTGATCACAGAGGATCAGAAACAGCTGGATTTCGCAGGCAATGCAATTCCACCCGCAGAATACTGCTGCCTTACGGTTGCAGACACAGGTTGCGGGATGGATGAAGCCATTCAGAAGCGTATATTCGAGCCATTTTTTACCACCAAATTCACAGGACGCGGTCTTGGAATGTCGGCAATACTCGGCATAATAAAATCCCACAACGGCGCTCTGCAACTCTCAAGCACCCCGGGAGTCGGCACAACCTTCAAGGTATTTTTCCTTCTTTCAAAACCGTTTAAATCCTCAGTAACACCAACTCTAGCTGAAGCAGTACAAACGTCGGAAATAAGCGGCACAATTCTTCTGGTTGACGATGAAGAGATTCTACGCGATGTCGGCCATGCAATGCTGGAGATTTTAGGCGTTTCTGTAATAACTGCAACCAACGGCAGCGAGGCGGTAGATATTTATCGTCAGCGACAGAGCGAAATAAGCCTGATTCTGCTCGATCTGATTATGCCTGTGATGGGTGGTGCCGAAGCCTATCAGGAACTTCGAAAAATTTCTCCGACCGTTCCGGTGGTTATATGTACGGGTTATGGTGTTGAAGAGATTGAAGAAACAATCGAACATGATGAATATACCGGTTTTATTCAGAAACCGTACAGGCCCGAGCGTTTACAGAATGTGCTGTCAGGATTGATTAAGAAGTAAATTATCGGGAGTTTTATGAAAAACTTGGATCTAAAAAACAGAGTGGCGCTGTTTGTCATGGCAATTTTTCTCTGCTCCGTCTTTTATTTTGCCTGGCATCAGGCGAACAACTTGAAGTCTGATTTGCAGAAAGTTATTTTTGATCAGCAGTATGCAAGAGTTCAATATATTGCCAACAACATAGATGAAGCCCTGAAAATCCGCCTCTATGCTCTAAACACTCTTTCCGAGCAAATCTCCCCGGAAATGCTTCGCCAGCCGCAAAAGATGCAGGCTTTTCTTGAGACTCAAAAATCAATGAGTAAAATCTTTACTCTCGGCATGTACACTATCTCCTCAGAAGGAAAAGGAATTGCCGATTTCCCTGTTATGGATGGGAGAGCGACTGCCGACTATACGCAGCGGGAATATTTTCGAGATGTTCTGGCAACCGAAAAGCCGGTAATCGGCAAGCCGGTCCTTGGACGTTTTGCCAAACAGCCGGTACTTCTTATTGCAGTCCCTGTCAAGGATAAAACCGGTAAAATTGCCGGGGTTCTGGTCGGTGCAAACCTTATTTACGGCAGCGACCTGTTTAATGAAGTTCAGAATTCAGGCCCGAAACAGCATGATGATATTCACATCGTATCCCCCAAATATAAAATTATTATTGCTTCCAGCGATTCCAGACGATCCCTGCAGAATATTCCGGTGGCAGGAGTCAACTTGATGCTTGACCGTTATCTTCAGGGATATGAAGGTTCCGGAGTTACGATTGACTCAAAACAGATGGAGGTGCTTTCCTCCGGCAGCCATGTGGCTTCCAGCGGATGGGTTGTTTACGGTTCTCTGCCTTCAGCGGTTGCATTTGCTCCGGTAAAAGCCATACAAAAAGACACCTACACTGACGCAGTTATTCTTTCACTGTTGTTTGCCGTTGCAGTGGCGCTATTTCTCAGACAGCAACTCAATCCTCTGAAAAATTCGGCTGTTATGATTCACAAAATGGTTAGTTCAGAAGATTCTCCAAAAACAATTCCTGTCAAAGGTCCACCGGAAATCAGGCAACTTCTGGAAAGTTTCAACCTTCTTCAGCAAAAAATTGCAGAAAAGGATGTTGCGCGGATAAACGCAGAAAAAGAGCAAAGAGAGAGCGAAGATAAGTATCGCATCCTGTTTGACTGTGCCGGTGATTCTATTTTCATCAATGACTCCAAAGCCGGTATTCTGGCTGCAAATCAACAGGCATGCAAGACCCTTGGTTACTCTCAAGCTGAGTTTTTAGCCATGTCGGCTACGGAAGTTGATTCTCCTGAGCAAAGCCGCTTTGTACCCGAACGGATTGCCAGTTTAATGGAACATGGACATGTTGCGTTTGAAACCGTTCATAAGCATAAGGATGGAACCCTGATACCGACAGATGTCTCCCTAACCAGAATCACCTGGGATGGACACCCCGCTATAATGAGTATCTGCCGCAACATTTCAGAACGGAAGCAGGCAGAAAGTGACCGCTCTACTCTTGAACAGCAGATGCTTCAGGCACAGAAACTGGAGAGTCTTGGAGTACTTGCAGGTGGCATCGCCCACGACTTCAATAATCTTCTTATGGCTATCATGGGAAATGCCGACCTTGCTTTGATGAGGCTTAACCCTGAATCACCCGCCGTTGATAATTTGAAACGCATCGAGCAGGCATCAGCCCGAGCCGCAGATCTCGCTAAACAGATGCTTGCCTATTCCGGCAAAGGAAAATTCGTCGTTGAGCATGTCGATATGACTCGCCTTGTCGAAGAGATGCTGCACATGCTGGAGGTATCAATATCAAAGAAAGCGGTTCTCCGTTTCAATCTCACTCACCCTATTCCTTCGGTAGAAGCCGACATAACCCAACTGCGCCAGATTATAATGAATCTGGTCATCAATGCATCTGAAGCTATCGGTGATAGAAGCGGTGTTATTGCCATCAATACCGGCTGCATAGAGTGTGCTTCAAATTACCTGAAAAGCGCCTGGCTCGATGAAAATATTACTCCGGGACTTTATGTCACTCTCGAAGTATCAGACACTGGTTGCGGAATGGACGCAGATACCCTGAAAAAACTTTTCGATCCATTCTTTACAACCAAGTTTACCGGGCGTGGACTCGGCATGGCGGCAGTGCTTGGAATAGTCAGAGGACATAAAGGTGCAATCAAGGTTTATAGTGAACCGAATAAAGGAAGCAACTTCAAAATACTTCTCCCCGCTGTCAGCATGCCCCCTGAACTGTTCAACGGACGCGTCCACCCTGATGAATGGAAAGGGAGCGGAACCGTTCTGCTGGTAGATGACGAGGAAACCGTACTTGCCATCGGCGGAGAAATGCTCAGGGAACTCGGCTTCCAGGTTGTCACCGCTACAGATGGACGTGATGCGGTGGAGAAGTTTAAAACCATAAGCGGTATATCCTTCGTTATTCTCGATCTGACTATGCCGCATATGGATGGGGAGCAGTGCTTCCGCGAACTGCGGCAGATAAAACCGGACCTGAATATAATTATGAGCAGCGGCTATAACCAGCAGGAGGTTACGCAAAGATTCGTTGGTAAGGGTATGGCCGGATTTATTCAGAAGCCTTATCGACTGTCGGCACTTAAAGAGGTTATCAAGGCGTTGTAGATATTTAATAAATGGAGGAAAGCAAACAATGAAAGTCAACATCAAATATCCTCTCAAACAACTGATTTTGGCGCTCTCCATGTTTCTCGGCTTAACCTTTTCAGCAGAAGCGGCAGATCGAGTCACAATCGGTATCTCCCCTTCCCTTACAGCCACCTTGAACGTTATTGCAAAACAGCAGGGATATTTTTCACAAATGGGCGTTGATGTTGATCTGCGTACCATCGAATCCGGCAGCAAGGCGGTTGTAATGATGCTCAATGATGAGATTGATATTTCGGAATCCTCCATATATGCCCTCGTTGTAAACAGCTTCAAACGTAAGGATTTCAAAATTTATTCGCAGGTTTCCATCTCCGGCAACGACAATATGATTGTAGCCAGAAAAGACAGGGGAATTAAGAAGATTACTGACCTTAAAGGAAAAAAGGTGGGTGTGCTGAAAGGCGCCTTTCCGCAGTATGTGCTGGACCTTATGCTGCTGAATGCAGGGCTTGATTCAAAAAAAATCCAGTTGGTAATGGAAGAGAACGACCGTCTTTACAAAATGCTCTCCTCCGGAGAACTTGACGCGGTCTGTTTTTATGGCGGCTGGGCGGACAAGGCGACAAACATCCTGAAGAATAATGCAGTATTGTTCCACGATGAGAAACTGGTACGCGTGACAGTAGTACATGCAGGTAAAACGAAGACTTTTGAACGCAATCCGGCGATGTTTTCACGTATTCTCAAGGCTTACATGATGGCAGAGGAGTATGTGAAGAAAAATCCTGATGCTGCAATGAAGGCGGTTGTTGAATATTTGAAACTGGATATGAAGAACGCAAAAGAGGTCTGGAAACCTAAAATGGTTCATGTAGCGCTTGAACAATCGCTTATTAAAGACATGGAAAACCTTGCACAGTGGCAGATAGATACAGGCTTGCAAAGTGGAGGGAAAATTCCGAATTTTCTGGATTACATATATTTCAAGAGCCTCACAGCTGCCGAACCAAAGAGGATAACAATTACGCATTAGGTAAGGTATTTCACTACTGTCCGGTAAACTTTCACTGCACAGCTATAACTATCTAATTTCAAATGTTCTTTGATATAGATGTACTTTTTT
>CAJBRY010000472.1 GCA_903958085.1 uncultured Geobacteraceae bacterium | reverse complement strand
ATGGTCGTTGAGCACACTGAAATCAGCATGGCTACGATTAATAAATGTTTCATGTCAAAAGCTCCTTAAAACACTGAAAATTTAATATATTTCCGTGGGTTTTCCTTGAAATCTTTTAGCAGTTCGTCGAGGTTGTCTACCATCTTGTTCATTTTTTCATAGAGTGCCTTGTCGTTTACAAGCTTCCCGGCAGTCCCATCGCCACTTTTTACTTTTGCCGTTACATCTTCAATTGCTTTAACGGAAGACTCCGCTTTAGTGAGGAGGGAAATACCCTTGTCATAAAAAGCACGGTCATTCAGCAACAGACCGATTGTTCCATCTTTTGATACAATTTTCCTGTTAAGATCACGCACATCATCAGCTGCTTGAATACTCTTTTCTGTCAGTGAAGTGAGCTTCGTGTAGAGAGCCTTGTCGTATATCAGTCTATTCAAGGTACCATCTGCTGCCTGAATCTCCTGAAGTGTCTTTTCTGCACGGTTAAGAATGCCAAGAAGCTTGTTATATGGTTCAGGATCCCGGTTTAGTCTGCCAAGTGTCCCCTCTCCGTGGTTTATAGTCACTATCAGGTCTTTCATTTCAATAGCCAGGCGCGCAACGTTACTGTAAAGAGTTTCATCTTTAGTAAGCTGTCCCAGAGTCCCCTTGCCCTGACTCACGCTGTCAATTATGGCATTAACCTTGTCAAAGGAGTCGCCGGCTTTCTGAATTACATCATCAAGTTTAGCTGCGGATGTGCCATGCAACACGGTGGGTGGGTTTTCCGAGTACTGTTTTGATGGAAGAATATCGACATATTTTTCTCCCATCAACCCACGGGTCTTAATAGTAATTCTAGAGTCCGTGCCGATTTTTTTCATTGATTCGGTGTCAACTTCAATAACGATGCTAACCTCATTACTGTTCTTCGGGTTGGCAAATAGAATGTCTGTAACAAGACCTACGTCTACGCCGGCGAGCCATACGGGTGCCCCGACTTTAAGGCCGACCACGTCTTCCATGACGACCCGCATGGTCCCCTTGTCTACAAACATTTTCGTTTTTTGCCCCATCAGCAAAACCCCAGCGGCGAAAAAGGCAAGTGCCAGAAAGATGAAAACACCACCTCGTACCTGAGCCCAGCCGATCTGATTGCTTCTTTTCATATATCTCACCTGTTCTTTTGGGTTAAATAGCTTTGTTAAAGATCAAGTAAACAGTGAACTGTCAGTCGGTTTCAAAAATTCACGTACCTCCAAAATATTACTGGATCTCATCTCTTCTTCGCTCCCGTCAAATAACATACGTGCTTTATGGAGAAAGGTGAATCGCTGCGATGTTTCAAAGGCTGTTGCCAGATCATGAGTGACCATAAGAGTTGTTTTGCCTTCAGCCTGCAGTCGCTGCATTAAATTGCAAATGTTGTAGACTCCAATAGGATCTAATCCGGTGGTTGGTTCGTCAAAGAAAATATAATCCGGGTCAGCGGCAAGTGCGCGGGCAATAGCTACACGTTTCTTCATGCCGCCGGAAAGTTCTGCCGGATATAAATTTAAAGCTGTTTCCACTCCAACAAAACTGAGTTTTTCCATCACAACCTTCTCAATTTCTACCTGAGAAAGCTGACCCTCTTCAAATAGACGATAACCGACGTTTTCTCCAACAGTCATGGAGTCAAACAGTGCTCCCCCCTGGAAAACAATGGCGATACGTCTACGTTGCTGCATAAATTTAGATTCTGGAAGGCCGGTAATACAAAGGTCATCAATGAAAACTTTACCGGAGTCGGGTTCAAGAAGGCCGAGCAAAAGTTTGAGGATAGTGGTTTTGCCTGCACCGCTGACCCCCAGAATAGTGCGATTGACTCCACGCTCCAGGTGAAAGTCAAACTCCTCAAGAATTTTGCGGCCACCAATTGAGTAACACAATTTTTCCATGCGTATGGAGTCGCCGGAAATCATTGTCAGAGCATTCCTGCAATCGGCATAAAGATTTCAACAGTTTTCATTCTGCATGCTCCAAAATCAATATATAGAATGGCGTAAACATAGTTCAATAGAGCGACTAATGCAAGGCTGCTATCTCCACTTTCACGGAATCTTACAGCTAATGTTTCATTCCGCTATATTTAAGCATCCCCTTTTTTAATTCCCGTTTTTTCATCAATACAAATATCACAGGTGTCATAATAAGTACATGAACAGCAGATGAAATCATTCCTCCAATCATTGGTGCCGCAATCGGTTTCATAACATCAGCTCCAGTTCCGGTTGACCACATGATCGGAATCAGGCCGAGCAGCGCCACTGCAACGGTCATAAGTTTGGGTCTAAGTCTTAAAACGGCACCTTCAAAAGTAGCGTCATAGATGTCCTGTTCTGTGCAGTGGCCATCTTTTAGTTTTTTGTCCAATGCCTCGTGCAGATAGATAACCATGACGACTCCGGTCTCAACTGCAATGCCATAAAGAGCGATGAAGCCCACCCAAACTGCAACCGACAGATTATAGCCCAGTGCAGAGACAAGATATACTCCTCCTACCAGGGCAAACGGCACAGAGAGCATGACCATGCTTGCCTCCAGTGCCGAATGAAAGGTAAAGTAGAGCAGAATAAATATGATTACCATGCCGAGCGGTATCAGGATTTGCAATCTGGCTTTTGCGCGAATCTGGTTTTCCCACTGTCCGGACCACACAACATAGTAACCCGGAGGCAATTTTAACTGTTTTTCCAGGGTTTGCCTGGCTTCGGTGACAAAGCTGCCCATGTCGCGTCCACGAACATTCAGAAAAACTATCGAGCGGAGCAGTCCCCCCTCGCTGTTGATCTCCGGTGCACCTGTTGAAATTTTCAAACTTGTAACCATTGAGAGAGGGACTTGCGCCCCTTCCATGCTCCCAACGAGCATGTTGCGAATAGCAGGAATGTTATCTCGATAATCCCGCTGGTAGCGAATTCGAATCGGGAAGCGGTTTCGCCCCTCCACTACAGTAGAGAGCATTTCACCACCCAGAGCCGTTTCAATAATTGATTGTATATCAGCGACACTGATGCCATACCGCGCTGCAGCCTTGCGATCGATATCAATATCAATAAAATTCCCCCCCGTGACACGTTCCGCTACTACGTCCGCAGAACCGTTAATCGGCTTCAAAATTGCCTCGGCTTGAATCGCCAGATCTTTAAGCACATTCAGGTCGCTGCCGAATATTTTTACACCCAGATCGGTGCGAATTCCAGTAGAAAGCATGTTTATGCGGTTTATAATAGGCTGAGTCCAGCCGTTTCGTACGCCAATCTGTTGGAGCATGCCGTCGAGTTCGGCGACGATGTCGGCCTTATTCAAGCCTTTGCGCCACTGTTCCTTCGGCTTGAGAATGATGATTGACTCAAACATGGAGACCGGTGCTGGATCGGTGGATGTTTCAGCGCGTCCAACTTTGCCAAGCACATGTTCTACCTCCGGCACGCTTTTTATTATGGCGTCCTGCACCTGAATAATCCGCTTTGCTTCGGTTATTGATACGTTAGGGAGGGTTACCGGCATATAGAGCAGCGAACCCTCATCTAGCGGAGGCATGAATTCGGAGCCTAGTTTCATGAACATCGGTACAGCAACTGCGAGCGCGATTAAATTAAGTGTAATAGTAGTTTTTTTCCAGACCAGCACCCAACGTATGACCGGAGAATACAACCTTATGAAGAATGTCGATACCGGGTTCGAACTTTCCGGCGGCATCTTGCCCCGCATTAAGTAGTACATCAACACAGGCACCAGAGTAATGGCTATTATTGCTGATCCCATCATGGAAAAGGTTTTGGTGAAAGCCAGCGGATGAAACAGTTTTCCTTCTTGTCCCTCCAACATGAATACCGGCACAAAAGAGAGGACAATTATTGCAAGAGAGAAAAAGATTGCGCGGCCAACCTGTTTGGCAGAAGCAATTACAGTTTCAAGACGCTTTCCACTCCGCTCCTCAGGCGGCATCTCTGAAAGATGACGGTAGCAGTTTTCCACCATTATTACGCCGGCATCAACCAGAACGCCTATGGCAATGGCAATGCCACCCAGCGACATAATGTTTGAGGTGACTCCCATAAGCTTCATGGTAATAAAGGCTATTAGTACCGAGATCGGCAAGGTGAGTATGATTACAAGAGCGCTCTGGAAATGAAGCAGGAAAAGCAGGATTACCAGTGAGACGACAACCGATTCCTCCAGCAGGTTCTTCTTCAGCGTGTCTACGGCACGCATAATCAGATCCGAACGATCGTATGCAACCATTATTTTTACACCCGGTGGCAAGCCTTTTTCCAGTTCCTTGATTTTCACCTTGACCCGATCAATGACATCTTTGGCGTTCTCGCCATAACGCATTACGACAATCCCACCGACAGCCTCTCCCTCGCCATTCATATCCAGCAGGCCTCGCCTGATAGCACCACCTGTCTGAACGGTGCCGATATTTTTTACATAAATAGGGGTTCCCCGCATGTCGGCAGCGACGAGAATATTTTCAATATCGGCCTTTGATTTAACGTAGCCGCGCCCACGGATCAGATACTCAGCATCGGCCTGCTCAATCAGCTTCCCCCCCACATCCTTGTTGGATCCCTTTACCGCATCCATAACCTTGGCAACCTTGATATTGTAGGCAAAGAGTTTGGCCGGATCGAGGTCGATCTGGTATTCCCTGACCAGGCCTCCAATGGAGGCTACCTCAGACACTCCCTGGACAGTGTTTAGCTGATAGCGTACAAACCAGTCCTGTAAGGTTCGCAACTGTTCAAGGTCATATCCTTTTCCTTCGATGGTGTACCAGAATACATGACCAACACCGGTGCCATCAGGGCCAAGAGTCGGTGTGACTCCCGGCGGCAGCAGTGACGCAGCATAATTTAGACGTTCAAGAACCCGCGTACGAGCCCAGTAGATATCTGCCTTGTCCTCGAATATGACGTAAATCATAGAGAAACCAAAAGCGGAGGAAGCGCGAACAGCACGTACCTGCGGCAGACCTTGAAGATTTGTTGCAAGCGGATAGGTAACCTGGTCTTCAACTACTTGGGGAGAGCGTCCCGGATACTCGGTGAAGACGATTACCTGATTGTCCGACAAGTCAGGGATGGCATCTACAGGGGTCTTGTAAACTGACCAGGCACCCCATGCGATGATCAGACCGAACATCATCAACACGATGAAGCGATTGCGGGCGGAATATTCAATAATTTTTTCAATCATTTTCTATAACCCTTATATGTAGGCAGATTTATTACTGCAATTGCGGAGCACACCTTATGCCAACTATTAAGGATAAGGTTTTCTTTGTATTTTTATGTAGTTATTGTATGCCTGTTCTGTTGACTATCCTACAACATTGTAGAATAGTGTCATTCATGTCTGCTGCTTAATTCAAGGATGCTGCTTGATTGATTACTTGATTTGCCGAACGGCATGCGGGTTGTGCCCGGTTCCAAAAGTCTGGAGTGATCGAAGTGGGGAAATATGTCGTGTTGTTCAATGTTTGATATTTGGCATAGTGCTTCTTCACAGTCAATACGAGCAAAAATGTATCGGTAACGCTCTCCGGCTGCCGCCAGTTGGCAATTCAGATTTTTCTGCTGTCATACGCCCAGTGCAAAAGTGCCTGACGCTGCTTTCTTCGACATAACAGGTGCCCTTCCGGGCAGTTCTTTCTTAACTGGGCTATATGACGGGTCATTGCCTTCCATCTTTTTATCTGCCGATTGTCATCGGAGCACCTTCTACCCATATAGTACCGGCAGTACCACTGGAACCACCCTCGTGGATCATCGGTATGAATCCAGCCCTTTTCCCGCCAGTAGGACAAAGGTTTCGAGGCATTAACGCAAAAGAAGTTCAGTTCGGGGGCATGACGCTCATGGCAGAGTTTTGCATTGATAAACCAATCCTGTGGGAACTCGCCAGTGCAGTCAGTCATATACTTTCCGCCAAAAACGCCAAGTTCAAGCATCTCCTTTGGCGTCAATTCGGGTCTGAAGTCTGGATGGAAATTTTTCCCCATCGGTTCAGTCAGGAAGTAGACGAAATTCGTCTGAATTAAGTCGTTTACGCATACACGTATTTTCTTAAAATGGGTTTCTGGAATACTCAAAACTAAAGCATCTTCCGCAGATACTGGCCGGTATAGGATTTAGTCACTTTTGCCACCTGTTCAGGAGTGCCGGTTGCAACGATCTCCCCACCACGGTCGCCCCCTTCCGGTCCCAGGTCAATAATCCAGTCTGCGGTTTTAATAACATCCAGATTATGCTCAATGATGACGATGGTGTTTCCGGCCTCGACAAGTCGCTGAATAACCTCCAGTAGCTTGGCAATGTCGTGAAAATGGAGACCGGTGGTCGGTTCATCCAGAATGTATATGGTTCGACCGGTAGCACGTTTGGAAAGTTCCTTGGCGAGCTTGACCCGTTGTGCCTCTCCTCCGGAGAGTGTTGTTGCAGCCTGCCCCAGCTTGATATAGCCGAGACCAACTTCTTCCAGCGTGGCAAGTTTGTTCTTGATGCGCGGGATGGCGTTCATAAACTCCAGCGCCTGAGAAACCGTCATATCGAGAACGTCAGCAATTGATTTCCCCTTGAAATGAACCTCAAGCGTCTCGCGGTTGTAGCGCGCCCCTTTGCAGACTTCGCACTCAACATAGACATCTGGGAGAAAGTGCATCTCTATCTTGATGATGCCATCACCGGAACAGGCCTCACAGCGCCCACCCTTGACATTGAACGAATAGCGTCCGGGTTTGTAACCGCGCAGTTTGGATTCGGGCAGATTGGAAAACAGATCCCGGATATCGCTGAAAACGGCGGTGTAGGTTGCCGGATTGGAACGTGGTGTACGCCCGATCGGTGACTGGTCGATGTTGATTACTTTGTCGAGGTTCTCAAGTCCCAAAACGTCACGTACAACTCCGGCTTTCTCGCGACTGCGGTATAAACGCTGTCCAAGAACCTTATGCAGCGTATCGATTACCAGCGTAGATTTACCCGAACCGGAAACACCGGTCACGCAGGTCATTACGCCCAGAGGGATTTCTACTGTGACATCTTTAAGGTTGTTTTCTGATGCTCCGACAATCCGGAGTGATTTTTCAGCTCTGCGCCGCTTCTTCGGTACCGCAATAGAAAGTTCTCCAGAAAGATAACGACCGGTCAGAGATGCATGATTTTTCATTACATCAGCTGGAGTACCCTGTGCGACAACCTCGCCTCCATGAACCCCTGCACCCGGTCCCATGTCGATCAGGTGATCAGCTTCCATAATGGTCTCTTCATCATGCTCCACCACCAGCACGGTGTTGCCGAGATCGCGCAGTCGCTTAAGAGTGCCCAGCAACCTGGCATTGTCACGCTGATGCAGTCCTATGGATGGTTCATCCAGAATATAGAGAACACCTACCAGACTTGAGCCTATCTGGGTGGCCAGCCTGATACGCTGCCCTTCGCCACCGGAAAGCGTCCCGGAGGTGCGGTCAAGTGACAGGTAATCCAGCCCCACATTGACAAGGAAAGAGAGTCGCTCGCGAATTTCTTTAAGAATCCTGCGGGCTATTTCCTGCTCTTTTTCTGTTATTGATAATTCCTCAAAAAAACCGAGACAGTCACGGATTGAGAGTGCCGTAACATCGCGGATTGTTTGTCCGCCAATCAGTACATGCAGAGCCTCTGGGCGGAGCCGAGCACCATGGCAGGTCGGGCAGGGCATGACGTTCATGTATTTTTCAAGCTCTTCGCGCGATGTCTCAGACTCTGTTTCGCGCCAGCGCCGCTGAAGGTTGTTTAATATCCCCTCAAATTCCTTCTGGTAGGTATGCCGCCGTTCACCGTCCTCTTCCCACCAGAACTCAATCTTTTCACCCTTGGATCCATTCAGGATAACGTCACGAACATGTTCGGAAAGATCTTTGAACGGTGTACGAATATCAAAAGAGTAGGCTTTTGCCAAAGCATCAAGAATCAGGTGAAACCAGCCGGAAAGGCGTTTTTCCCACGGAGCAATAGCCCCCTCGCGAAGTGAAAGTTCCTGGTTGGGTATTACCAGATCAGCGTCAAAATACATTCTTGTGCCGAGTCCGGTACAATCGGGGCAGGCACCGTGCGGATTATTAAAAGAGAAGAGTCGGGGTGTAACCTCCTGATAGGAAATGCCGCAGTCGACACAGGCAAGTTTTTCGGAGAAGATCATAGTAATCGGTTTATGACTCTTTTTCTTGCTCCCTTCAGATGCTTCCTCTATTGCAGGAGTCAGCACTTCAACTTTTACTACTCCTTCTGCATGATGCAAGGCCGTTTCCAGTGAATCAGCCAGACGGCGCTGCGTACCTTCCTTGACGACAATTCTGTCAACCACGATATCGATGTCATGTTTTTTCTTCTTGTCCATTTCGATATCATCTGCCAGTTCCCGCAGCGTTCCATCGACTACAACTCTTGTGAACCCCTCTTTGCGCAACTGATTCAGCTCTTTCTTGTACTCACCTTTCCGTCCACGGATCATCGGGGCGAGGAGAGTCAGTTTGGTGCCGGCTGGAAGCAGCATTATCTGGTCAACCATCTGGGAAACGGTCTGAGAAGTGATCTCTTTGTCACAGGAGGTGCAGTGCGGATGTCCGACCCTGGCGAACAGGAGACGCAGATAATCGTAAATTTCAGTAACAGTTCCAACGGTGGAACGGGGGTTTTTGCTGGTGGTTTTCTGTTCGATAGAAATCGCCGGTGACAACCCTTCAATAGACTCCACATCCGGTTTTTCCATCTGTTCCAGAAACTGGCGGGCATATGAGGAGAGGGACTCTACATAGCGTCGCTGTCCTTCAGCGTATATGGTATCAAATGCAAGGGTGGACTTGCCGGAGCCGGATAATCCGGTGATTACGACAAGCTGATCGCGCGGAATTTCGACGTCGATACACTTAAGATTGTGTTCGCAAGCGCCTTTAACGATGATGCTGGTGTGGGCCATGGGTTTCTCGAATATTTATGAGGAGGGGAATTAACAATTAGCAGGAATGGTCAGTGTTTAATCTCGGCAAAGCGTTTACTGCGTTGAGGCATTGTTGATGTGTTCGTAGAAGGTGACTTAACCTGTCCAATGTTTTCAAGTCGTTCAGCAGTACCAGGGTGCGTAGATAAAATGCCCCCTTTTGAACCCTGGCCGGCCTGTTCAAGGCGCGAAAGGTAGCCGACAAGCCCCTTAGGGTCATATCCTGCTTCAGTCAAATAGCTCAAAGCTGCGGTGTCAGCACTTTTTTCCTGATCCCTGCCGTAACCGTTTACAACAAGAGTTTTGACTACGTCGTCTATTGATCCCTCAAACAGGGAAACAAGTTTAGCGGTGTCTTTTGGTCCGAATTCCTTCGCGGCGTTGCTGCCGACAACGAGCAAAGCCTCACTCCAGCGAGAGGATTTGATCGCAGCTATTCCGTCACGATGGATGACATGGGCAACTTCGTGAGCCAGAACCGCGGCCAGTTCGTCCTCGTTTTTAACCGAATCCAGCATACCTCTTGTTATCAGAATTATGCCGCCTGGACAGGCAAATGCGTTGATTTCCCTGGAGTCCAGAAGTGCGAAATGATAGCCGCCGAAGGTAGTTGGTGATTCAGTATGAAGTACAATTGCCTGACCTATCTGGTTAAGATAATCGGTCAACTTGTTATTGTTGTATAGCGGGTAGGTAGAAGTCAGTCTGGCAGCAACGGCTCGGCCGACGTAATATTCCTCATCCTCGGATAACGGCCTGGAAGCCTTTGCTATGCTCTTTACTGAAGAGGTAATTGCGCTGATGCGATCAGATGTAATGTCACTGAAACTGAAACCGGTTGTCAGCAGACAGGTGGCCGTCATAAGTGCAAGCCTGGCAATAAGGGAGGCTTTCATGGCTGAATCAACCCCCCCTGCTTTATAAAGGATTCCAGAGATTTATCACTGACTTGTATTCTGCTGATTTCATCAACAGCATTATAGTTCAGATTTTTACCGGATTTGCGATATCCGGATTCCACCTGCGGACTGAATCCCTTGCCAGCAAGGGAAACTTCATCTGATGAGGCAGAACCGGCAGAGGCGCCGCGACCTGCAGCTGCAAAATTGCGATCCTTTACGGCACTCTTGTGTATGCAGCCGTCGATCCCCTTGGCCGTCACCTGATACCAGTCACCGTTTTTCTCGTTTACGCTGAGGCGGTCACCCAACACAACTTTGAGCTTGACCGGCGCGAAAAAACGGCAATCACTCCGAACGGCATTTTCTCGGGTGGTAACCTGAACCGTTTCCGCCGCCGCAGGCAGGCAGAACAGAGTCAAAAACAGTATGAAAGTAAGTGTAGTTTTCATTTCTCCTTCATTTGTATCACATTCCAATCATCAGTCAAGAGCGAAGATGAGGGATATGATTCGAGACAGCTGCTGCACCAGTCACGATAATATGCTGACGGCCAATCATCAGGTTGCTCAATAAGAAATGATTCAAATAGTTCACGTGCCGTCGACCAGTCACGGTTGTAAAAAAGTTCCATGGCTTTCTTGTATCTTTCAGCCCAGGCAAGCACTGTCTCCGGTGCGTTGTCCTGCAAGGAAAGTAATTCAAAAATCCTGACTGATTGCGCCTTGCCTTTAACAGCAATCAGGCCGAGTTCACGCACGAGAAAACCTGCTCCGGCATCTTGCAAAGTATCTTCGCTAAGCATTATTCTGGTAGAAAAATATTTATTTGCAGATTCGAGCCGCGATGCCAGATTTACCGTATCTCCCACCACGGTATAATCGAACAGTCTGTCGCTGCCAAGATTACCGACAACAGCGTCGCCGGTATGCAGTCCGATGCGCATGGATATTGCCCCCAGGCCACGTGCTTTAAAACCTTCATTTACAAGTTTCAGTGATTCCAAAGATGCCAGAGCCGCACGACATGCATCCCCTGCAGCGTTTGGCGAGTCGAGCGGCGCACCCCAGAATGCCATGACGCAATCGCCTATATATTTATCGATTACGCCATGATTTTTTATGACCTCTTCACTAACCGCATTAAGTACGTTATGCAGCATCAATGCTGTCTCCTCCGGTGGAAACTGTTCGGCAATCGTTGTGAATCCCGCAATATCGGCGAAAAAAACTGTTACCCGCTGCCGCTTGCCTCCCGGTTTGATTAAATCAGGAAATTTCAGCAGGTGCGCTACGACGGTTTCGTCCATGTATTGGGAAAACGTTCGCCGAACGAAACGCCTTTCTCTCCCTTCGGTTGCGTAGCTGTAGATTGAAGCTGCGGCAAATGAGACCAGCAGCGATGCTAAAGGCGAGATCAGCGCCAGGTACCATCCCGATTTAAACAGAAGAAACGGCAATCCTACTGTAGTCAGTAACATCGACAGCATCAGCAGTAAATTTGCAACAATTGAAGAATGGGTTAAAACAAAACCACAAACGCTGGCTATTATTAAAGACATAATCAACAGCAGTAGAGTATCGGGGAGACGCTTAATGTATGTGCCATGAATCAGCGCATCAAGAGTAGCAGCATGGATTGATACGCCGGAACTGACTGCAGATACTGCTGTAGGTTTCAGGTCGTAAAGGCCGGCAGCACTCAGGCCGAGCAATACTTTTTTCCCTTTGAAATAGGAGGCTGGATAGCGCACAGCCCCGGCATCACTTATCAGATCAACAGCCGGAACTGTTTCGTAAGGCTTTGTGCCAGTTGGAAAAGGGACCAATAGAGCCCCTTGCTCAGTCGGTAATTCTGCGCCATTGTGGAAAAGACGTCCGGAATCCAGCGTGATTATCTGCTTTTCCAGCAGATGGCCAAGCACGAAATGCGGCAGGGTTTTGCCTGCGGCCTGAAACATCAGTGGTATGCGTCTATAGACGCCGTCTTTGTCCGGTTTCATCATGACATTTCCGCCACCATGGGCGGTCGAAGCGAGAGGTGCAATCGGAGTTATGGCAAACGGCAAAGTCAGTCCCGGTTCAGCGACAGCATTTAATGACAATTTGTCCAGAAATGATTTGCCATTATCATCAACTGTTCGCTTATTTGCGGTAGCAAAAATCGGCAGAATGACATTACCGGCTTTTGCAATCGAAGCTGCAAGAATGGTGTCGTCTTCATTGCCATAAGAAGATGGTTCGGAAAAAATTATATCGACAAAAACCGCATCAGCCTCAGACAATCTCTCAAATAGCGGAGCGTAGATCTGGCGGGGCCAGGGCCAGGTGACGCTTTCTGATGCAAGACTGTCGAGACTGGCCTGGTCAACCTGCACTATGACAATTTTTTCCGATCCCTTTTTCGGGTTAAGCATACGGGAGAGGAGATCATAAGCCTTGAGTTCAAAGTTTGAAAAAATAGGCGTAAGGGTAAGCGCAGATATAAGTAGCGATATCAGTGATATAAATATAATGCGCTGCAGTTTTTGGCTGGATGGCATAGTTATGTTTCCATTTCGGAGTTACATTCCAATACTGCGTCTTATAGCAGAAATAATCTTCTTCGAAAAGTATCCTCTTGAAAAGGATTCCACACATGGTTTGCTAAGAGCTTGTCGGAGGATAAGAAGTGACTTTTGCAGGCAGTTCAGATGAAAATATTAATCAGGTTGCATGTTGACAGACGTCATAAACGTGCTATTACATCATTATAATTTTCATACTGTAATGTAAAAACTATGGATGATTCTCTAGCAAAGCCGCTAAAGAAGGTGGAGTTGGCAAAGGAGTTGGGTAAGTGACTGGAAAGTAAAAGCAGGATATGCAATACGCAGTGACGTGTATAATTATTGGCTTAACAGGTGGTAATTCTATGAAAAACAAGTGGAAGATAATAGGGATAGTCGGAATTGCTGCTACACTCTTAAGCGGTCTGGCGGTAGCTCAGGATTCATTTGTTGCCGAGGCGAAGCGCTATACCGCCCAGGTTTCCAAGCCGAATCCCCTCTGGGTTGGGCCGACCACTGGGCCACGAGCCCAGAAGGGTAAGTCCATTATCTATGTCTCTAACGACCAGAGGAACGGCGGATCCAAGGGTGTCGGTCTGGGGGCGGCGGAGGCGGCAAAGGCCATCGGCTGGAACTTTCGTCTGATAGATGGGCAGGGGACGGAGCAAGGGAGAAAGGATGCCTTGAAGCAGGCAGCTGACCTCAAGCCGGACGGCATCATACTCGGCAATATCGATGCGCAGAGTCAGGTGGAGCTCATAAGGGAAATCGCCGCCAAAGGGATCAAGATCATCGGCTGGCATTCGGCGGGTAAACCCGGGCCGATCCGTGACCTGCCGTTAATCACCAACATATCCACCGATCCCGAGGAAATTGGCAAGGTCGCCGCGATGTATGCCGTGGCCGACTCTAATGGCACGGCCGCCGTGGTCATTTTCACGAGCGACCGTCCGATTGGCCAAGTAAAGAAAAACGCAGTAATCGATACGTTTCGCAAGTGTCAAGGTTGCAGTGTGCTCCAGACTGAAGTCATTGATATGAAAGATACTCACAAAATCATTCCGCAGCGTACAGCCCTGCTGCTCCAAAACTTCGGCAAAAAATGGACCTACTCCATCGCGGCCAACGACCTCTACTTCGATGCCATGCCTCCCACCTTTGTTGCCGCCGCCATCCCCGGCAATGGCTATCCCCGCAATATCTCCGCCGGAGACGGCAGCGAAACTGCCTTCGAGCGAATCAGCAAGAAGCGCTATCAGATCGGGACGGTTGCTGAACCATTGAGACTTCACGGATGGCAGGCAGTTGATGAGCTAAACCGTTCATTTGCCGGACAGAAGGATAGTGGTTATTCGACCCCGGTTCATCTTGTGACATCTGCCAATATCAAATTTGACGGCGGACAGCGAAATGAGTTCGACCCCGATAACGGCTATCGAAACATTTACCGTAAAATCTGGGGAGTAAAATAAGGAACGGGAGCATAAAACAGTCATGCCCGACAGTGACCTGAACAGTCATAACAAGCGCTCAATCCCCGGATTTGGATTAGTAAGGAGAGGAATTTTACAAATTCTTGCCTGGCCGTTATTGTGCCTTATTTTGACGGCGGGACTCTGGTATTGGACCAACTCGAAAATAGCTGCAGAGAAGCAGGCATCGGAGAAGAAGGTTTTCGCGGAAGCCTCGGCGCTGTGCAAAGACTACGCACAATATCTT
>CAJBRY010000471.1 GCA_903958085.1 uncultured Geobacteraceae bacterium | reverse complement strand
GATAGGATCACGATTGGATATTGCCGCGTGTCCAGTTCTGACCAACTTTCCGATTTAGAGACTCAAAAACAGGTTGTTGGTAGCGCTCTTTCCGAGCGAGATAATTCAATACTGATCTCAGACAAAGGCTCCGGAATCAATTTTAAAAAGCGAGGTCTGTTAGAACTCCTCGATAAAATTATCTCTGGTGATGTCAAAGAAGTGCTTGTCACTCATAAAGATCGGTTGGTGCGATTTGGCTTCGAACTTATCGAGCGCATCGCAAGTCATTTTGGGACTCGTATTACAATTTTGATGAGTGAGGAGAGGACGGCAACCTTCGAAGAGGAGCTTGCCAAAGATCTCATCACGATCATAACAGTTTTCTCGAGTCGTCTTTACGGCAAAAGAAGGTAAGCGACTCGGCAAGTGCAGGTTGACAAGAAAATTGCGATTCGCCCCCTTCATTAAACCCCGTCAAATTTTCCAAAATTTATTATGAAATTTTCCGAGAAAAAGTCCGTATAGCTTTTGCCTAGTGAGGGCTTCATTAAAGAGTTATTAATTGAAGGCTGGTTTTAGGTTAGAGTGCAGTTCCAAGGTAGCAAAGCCTCGACTTCATCGACGCTTTTCGCTTTAGGAAGCTCTTCGAATACTTTGCTGAGGTATTGAAAGGGATTTAGGTCGGATAGCTTTGCCATGCAGATTAAACTATAAAGTGCAGCACTGGACTCTGCTCCGGCCATAGTATCAGAAAACATCCAGTTTTTACGCCCAATAGCAAAAGGCCTTATGGCATTTTCAACAGGATTTGTGTCGAGACCGATTATAGAGTTATCTAGAAAAATTGTCAGTTTTTCCCAACGCTCCAGCATATAACTTATGGCTTTATAAGTTAACGACTTGGGTGGAACATCATTAATCTTGGTCTCGGCCCACTTTAAAAGTGTTTCGGTAATGGGGCGAGAGTTTTCCTGACGTATTTTCAATTTTTCATATGGATTTTTAGACTGCAAATCGCGCTCGATTACGAATAACTTATTGATCAGCTCTAAGCCTTCATTTGCTAACGATTTTCCAGCATTTTTCCCATGCGCTTTAACTGCCTCATCAAACTTTCTACGAGCATGAACCCAGTCTCCAACTAGAGTTATCCCCGTTGTTTTTGAAGCTAAAGATTCATAGCCTTCAAAACCATCGGTTTGCAAGAAGCCTTCATAGCCTTCAAGAAATTCAAGTGGCACTGTGTGAGATCTTGATGGACCGACCTCGTAAATTATGGCTTTTCTACCTCCCGGGTCTGCATTCATAAACACCCAAATATAGCTTTTACTGGTGGCAGGTTTACCAGTTCTTTTAAGTATTTGATAATGGGTTTCGTCCGCCATTATTATGCGACTTTTTAGTAGTTCATCTTTGGCTAAGTTTATGAGTGGTCTGACTAATGCTCCGCATTTCACCATCCAAGTGGCCATTGTAGAGCGAGGTAAATCTATTCCTGAACGAGAAAAAATTGTTTCTTGTCTATAGAGTGGAAGCGCATCAGCGTACTTATTGACTGCAATAAAGGCCAGAAGGCTTGATGTTGCCATTGATTTTGGAATAGCTGTTGGTTCTGGCTCAGCTATTTTAATTACCGTGTTATTCTCCTCAGTGGAGTTTGTCTGATCGAAGGCACTGCAAGCAGGGCACTTACAGATATATTTCAGTCGAACAAATTGGTGGACACTAAGCTTTGCGGGTTCAATTGCTAGTTTTTCCGAAACTTCCTCGCCAAATTGAATCAATGGTTCTCCCGAAATTTGGCACTTTTTTTCATCCTCGGGTATATCAATGATCTTTCTTATTCTTTCTAAGCTCGCAGGTAACGGCTTTCGAATGGGTTTTCCGCGCTTTTTCTCTGGCTTTAGAGGCCAGGGTCCGTAAGGCTCAATCAATTGCTCATCAGCCTCATTCTCAGCCTCGTCAAAAAGCGACTTCATTCCATAGGAAAAGACTTCACTTTTGGCTGCAAATCTTTGGTGTTTCAAAAGCCTGACGAGTTCTTGGAAATGAGCTAAGTCGTCTTTTAGATTCTTGTTTTCATGACGCAGAAAAGCGATCTCTTTCAAGAGTTTTTGTACATATAAATTTGAATTAGGTTCGTTTTCTGACATAAATTAGCAATATCAGAATTTTTTCACGCTGTCTTTAGGAAACTGCACGAAATGATAGGCTTTGATGAGGTTTCATGCGCGTGATATCAAACCCATCTAACAGCCACGACAACTCTGCAGAAGACAAAATAACAACATCGTCTTTTGACTTTCGTGGCCAATGAAACTTTTCTTGCTCGAGTCGTTTGACCCAAAGAGCAAATCCACTTCTATCCCAATATAAAATCCTGACAACATCACGTTTTTTATTGGTGAATACAAAGAGCCCACCATGAAAAGGATTCTTG
>CAJBRY010000470.1 GCA_903958085.1 uncultured Geobacteraceae bacterium | reverse complement strand
TCTTGCACTTCCTTGTTGTTTGATTTATCCACCACTCACCTCCCACAAACTTTGAAATGCTGATGACACCAACAAAAGCTCAATTTCTAGAGCTCCACCAACGGGGAGCCCGGTTCACCCGCTTCGCCCGGTCGGTTTTCCGGGCGGGGCGGCGTGCAACCGGCTGGTTGGGATAATCACTTCAAATTATTTGTATAGAGTTGAGACTTGATCCCTCATACTCCCTCTTATTATTGCTAATAATTTATGTTGTAAATAGAACTTTAAACGCTACAATAGAGCTAATTGCGATAATAATTACCAATACTGCAAAAGCCACATTGTACTGTTTCTTATTTTCATCTCTATCAAACTCCCAATACTTAAGATTAATATAGCCATACTTTATAGCTATATACATTTTACCTATTAGGTAAACGTTAAACAAAATCACAAAAATCTCATCAAGTGTGGTTTTGTCTATACTCCCTTTTGTGACAACATTAAGGACTATCCAAGTCACAAAAAAAAGAGATAGCATGAATATATCATATGCGTATTTTATGTTCATATTATTCAACTACCTTGTTCAATCGGCTGGTCGAGCGTTAATCATCCTAGTTTTATCTGCTCCAGTCGCAATCAAGCTGTAAAACTCCGTTACTTGTTTTGAGCACGCCTGTTGATCCATTTATTTCAATGTTGAATTTGAAAGTATCCTTCGGATTTTCCTTCCGCCTTATTATGAGCCTGTTTTTGTTGAATGGCGGAGTAGATGAAATCCATGTCAGCTTCATTTCTTCCAGTTCAGCTTGCTCAAATACTATGACTTTCCCGTCAGTTAGAATGACGTCGGCTACCGCGTTATCTGAATTCACGTGAACCATTACTCCAGACTTCTTCGACGAGCAACTTATTGTGTCTGTTGCAGTAGCTGTTTGAGGAAGAATCGTTATGAAACTTACAAGCAAGGCAATGATAGTCCTGTTGATATTTTTCATCTTTTTCCTTGCCAACGGATAGGGAGAACAGCGGCGGTTTCTAGGCCGCTGCTTCTGCCTTGTTATACGCTCGCCTCAATATCAGCCGTTATCTGTTCGATCGTGGAATCAGGTACATCTAGTTTTGGTTCAAGGGTTATAGATGATTGAAAATCATCATAGGAAATCCAGAAGGGAATACCAGAGTATTCAATCACCCACACCCTCTCATCGACTGTATCAGCTTTACAGATAAGCTTTGCTCCAATTCGCTTTATCCATTCTGAAGCATCTTGTCCAAAAGAGTCCCAAGACGCCTCCTCCTGCAAGACAACGCACAGCGAACCAGATGCCATTCTTTCGGTTCTCAATTTCATATCTATCTCTTTGCGTATAACGTGGTCGAGGCGCACCGGCGGAGCGAAGCGAAGACCGCGTGCCGCCGAGTGGTTGAACCACTCACTTCAGGGATTTAATTTCATCAAAAGATGCTTTGAAGTTATTATATGAATCTCTTTTGCTTTTGATTTGGCCATGGTCGAGACCCTTATTGCTTTGCCAGTTGGGATTGTTGAACGTTTTCATTCCGTCTTCAAACAGGTGTGTGATCGCCTGTACTGATATTCTCGGCTTGGGTGGGTCGAGTACTAGCCATTCCCCGTTATTCAGTACAAAGTTGTATGTAACTTTCGATTTATTGTTAAATTTGCGAAGAGCTAACCTGCTTGAATTATTATCCTTAATGCGCTCGGCAATTTCATGATAATTCACGATCACGGATGCTTTTTTCCCACTCTGTCTTATTTTCTCTACATCATACGCCGTTACGATAATGCAAGTTTCATTCGTATAGTCATGATAAGAAGCTCTTTCTTCTGTATAATCAGAGTAATTTTCCTTCTGTAATTTGGCGAGATACTTATCCGAGAATGTTACCCTTCCAAACATGTCCTGCATTCCCCCGAACTGGTCCGCAAGGTAACTCTTGATTGTTTTATCAAGTGTATTGTCTTGTGAATATGCGCTTACGCTATGCAAAAAGAGAAATGACAAAAAAATAAATAAAGTAATGATTTTTTGTTTCATCATATTTCCTTGATTCAACGGTGTGGGGGCGCACAAGCGGCGCAGTTTTATCGCGCCGACTGTGTGCCGCCGCCTGGTTAGCGTCATTCGCTCTTCAGAATCCATAGCTTTACTGTTTCCATACGAGTAATACAATCCCAGACATGAAGAACAGAATTCCAATCAGGTAGTTATAAAATATCCATGATTCAAATGAATCATTCCTTTTTGTAATATGTCCAAAAACGGCGCCCATATAACTGACGCCTTTTTTTGAATCAATGTATGCCCCAATAACAATAAGTATTCCAAGGGTTGCAATCATCAGATGCTCTAATAATTCCTTAGGGTAGCTTGCTTTCCACCTTGTTATAGCCAATAAAGCCATCACCGCCCATATAAACCAATTTATCGTTCTTACTATATTTACTCGACGTTTAAGATTTATTTCGTCTTGTTCTGTCATTAAGTTTTTTACAATAGAGATGGCACTCGACATATCAAGATCATTTTCGCAATTAAAGCATGTGAGTCGAGACCTTTCATTTCGGAATTCATTCTCGGCCCCACAAATTTTGCATACTATTTTCTTTTGCATTACTCTTTCTCACTAACGGGCATGGCTTTGACCTGCCTGTTTTTTCCGGGCAGGTTGTAAGCCTTGTTGAGCCTGATTCATTTAAGTGAGCAAGTGTGCAGGATCACTCAAAGTGCTTCAATTATTTAAAAGCTATAAATGTATCAGGAATCTTGCTTATTTCTTCCAGCCCGTTGGTGTTCTTCCTTTGTATAAAAAGTTGAGAGCATTTCTGACAGCTATAATAGGTATCAACACTTCCGTATTTTTTAGGGGTTATGATGAACTTTTTAGTTATGTTTATGCCCCATGTGTCAGAAATCATTTCAACCTTCAACTTAGTCCGACACTTTGGGCATTTTAGTGGGAAAAGCAGCCCATGTGTAACTACAGCTACGACAAAAACTAAGAATAAAATCAAATGATAATCCATCTGCCTCGCCTATTTTAAACACCCAGTGCCTTGTTATTCCATTTCTAATTCATGAGTGCACTTATGATCCATGGCCAATTTACAATGGAGTGCACTCTTTGAGTATCGCGTTCCATTTGGAGTAGTGACGCC
>CAJBRY010000469.1 GCA_903958085.1 uncultured Geobacteraceae bacterium | reverse complement strand
CGGTGAATAATGTCTGCCAATACATCAAAACCAAAAGTGCCATCCTCGGACATATCAGTTAGGGGATTTGCGAGTCGGGATAAAGAGTCGCTCAAAAAAGTAACCATACAGTTCGGACAACGACTCCATCAAATCCGGATCGACAACAAACTGACTCAGAAGGAAATAGCTAAAAGCCTCCACCTGAACGCGATGACATACTCAAGATATGAAAACGGCACCCGAATTCCGGATGCCGATATCTGCGCTCAAATTGTACTAACCTATGGAATAGACCCCGCCTGGCTACTCTTTGGAGACCAGTGTGTTAAGAAAAATACTGCTACAAAGCCGGTATCATCAAACTATACAACCGCGCCAGTCTACGAACTTGCAGATGCTGGCCATGCCAACTACCTCACACAAGGCTCGCCGGTAGACGAAATTTCTGTACCTATAAACCTTCTACACGAACATATAGCCGTAATCGTCTACCGAGACAGCAATATGACTCCATATATCTCGCCAGGTGCGATAGTCGGGCTTAACACCGACATCAAAGACACTCCGATGGGACATGTTTATGCCATATGGGCACCGCACACAGGCACCATGCTTTATAGAACGTACCCGAAAAACCTCACGGAAATAGCCCTACGCTCTGACAATCCCACAATGCCGGACCTTACAGTAACACACTCCGACTTTAAACAGGCCGTACTAGGAAAAGTGGAATGGCTGTTTCAGACCGCATGATCGAAACACAAAAAAACCTCATTGTGTTTGAGACTGCTTGGTATCAAGACCCGATACTCTGTTACGCTCCCCTTTCTTGGCGTGGTACATGTCATGGTCAGCATCGCGTTGTATATCGTTGATGGAAGCACGATGCTGCATTTTTGAATCAACTCCGATAACCTGCTTTCGAATCTCCTAATGTGTCTTCTGGTCGTGTTTCCTGGCATTGATCTTTTCCATGAAGATGCCATACCATAAACATCCATCCGCTACTGCTTACTGACCCTGAATTCCCATTTCGTATTCTGCATCATTATGTATTTGTGTTTATTAGGTATAATACTTTTTATAGAAAATATTATGCCTAAGAGAATCTGTATCAAAAATACACTTCGAAAATTCATCATACCTCAATCAAATATTCACCAAACACAATACAGCCGCCTTCTATTTTCTAGGCAGATTTCATTTTCTTGTATTGCTAAATTGAGTGACTTCGGCCTGAATCTGAACCTGATATTGTTATATGTATTCGATATAATAACCCATATATTATTTAATTGTTGCATATAATAACTTTTAGATTATATTTATTGAACATATAAATAATACAGGAGTTATTATGAAGACAGTTCATAAAAGGATAATTGTCGAGCAACTGGACAGGACACTTTCCCGCCTCAGAAATGTACATGACGTTTCTCCACCGCCAAAGGGGTGGATTCGAGCTATCCGAGAGGCGTTGGGAATGACCGGGAAGCAGTTAGCGGATCGTCTGAGTGTCCGACAGCCTCGCATCCCGATTTTGGAAAAAGACGAAATATCCGGTGCCGTATCATTAAAGACCATGCGACAGGCTGCCGAAGCTCTTGACTGCGTATTTGTCTATGCGTTAGTGCCACGCTCTACGCTGGAGAATACCATTAGAGAGCAAGTCCGCCAGATCGCCATCGAACGGATGAAGCGCACGACCCACACGATGATACTTGAAGATCAGCAGCTTCAAGAGCCGGAACGGCAGAAAATGCTGCAATCAATGATAGAGGATCTTGTGCGGGAGATGCCGAAAGAACTTTGGAGTGTGAAATCATGAATTTTGATTATCCGGAAGGTGCATAACCGCTTGATGCAGACGAAGCGGCGGGATTGTTGCTCACCCATATCACGAATCGTTCTGAACTGGACCGCTGGGAACAGGAAAATATTGCCGAGGCAGAAGCAGCTGTCTTCAAGCGTAAGCAGAAAGATGTACTACCCGAAACATATATCAAGCGACTCCATAAAAAAATGTTTGGCAACGTCTGGCGGTGGCCTGGGAATTTCCGATCCACCGGTAAGAACATCGGCGTTCCGGCCAGGCAAATCGTTATTGAATTACGAAATCTGTGCGCAGATTGCGCGGTCTGGATCAAACACGGTACTTTTTCGCCGGATGAAATCGGTGTACGGTTCCATCACCGACTTACAGCAATTCATCCATTCCCCAATGGTAACGGTCGCCATGCCCGGTTGATGACCGACATTGTTCTTGTGCATCTCTTGAACCAGAGGCCCTTCACATGGGGGAGTGAAAATCTGGTCAATGTAGGTGATTGTCGATTGCAGTATATCAGTGCACTTCGTGCAGCTGACTGCCATGATTATGAACCGTTACTGGGGTTTGTTCGGTTGTAGGTATGCACTTTTAGCAGTATCAACGCTCTTTCTTATCTGAGCGTCAAGCGCAAATTTAACGCGCAATCCACCAGCATTCACCGCCTGATATTAAACAGCCTATCAACCGAAAATTATTCCGTCAACCCAAGTGTATTACTTCTTTTTCGCTGGAGACTTAGCTTTGGCAACTGGTTTTGCGTTCAAATCTTTGAGCGCTTTGCCAGGAGCAAACTTGCCATTTGTTTTCGCAGTAATCTTCATCTCTTTACCAGTCTGTGGGTTCCTGCCAGTGCGAGCGGCACGCGTAACAGCACTGAATGTCCCAAAACCAACGAGAGCAATTTTGTCACCAGCTTTAAGAGCGGCAGTAGTAGTAGTTATAAAACTGTTAAGCGCTTTTTCTGCCTGGACTTTAGTTAGTCCAGCACCTTCTGCGATTTTGGCAACCAGATCCGATTTGTTCATAGACCCTCCGTTAATAAATTTTCGTACGTTATATTGTTTAATACTATAAAAGTCCATCTAAAACAGCATGTTCTGTGCATAAATTTGAACTTGTACAGCGAACAAGCTCAATTCCGTGAAACCAAAATTATTACAAAGCCATATCAGCAACAGATGGGGTTAATCCTTCAATCGTGGCGGCACTAAGATCTTTTACAATAACGCTTATCTTATCAGTAAAATCTTTGGCAGCAACAGGAACTGTGCCCGCCAACTGTTGCAGAGTAACTGTTGCAACTTCGCCATTGCCTATGGTTGTTACACCGGCCTCCGTGTTGCTTGTCAATAATAGTTTCAATTTGCCTGGATTGGTATCGGTTGCTGGAATATAGGTGGCGTATGGAGTAATACCAACAAAAGCACCGGACATTGTAACGACGCCTGTTGCATCTACAGGAGTATTGCTGACCATGTCGGGTGTTACATTGGCAGGTAGAATCAGAGTAAAATCAGCAACCATAATGGCTTTTCCAGCAAGGTCGCCGCTCAGGTTGATCTTGAATGCTGTCTTTGTGTATGAAGCACCACCAGTATAATCTCCTCCTCCCCCACCGCACGCGGCAAGAGCCATAAGGATAAATGAACAGAGTAAACCGTAAGAAATATATTTTTTCATGTCAAGACTCCCGAATTTATTTTATAAGGAAACAGGCAATACTTAAGATTCATCACCAGTTTCCAATATTTATGCTTCTCCTCAAAAGAAGAGCAACATCTCCAATATCAATCAAGCCATCACCTTGCGGAAGGCCGTAGAGTAAAGGTGCTACGTCATAGCGAATCTTCTCCTCATCCGTCAGTTCTCCAATTTCATAATATTTCCGTAAAGCTTTCAGAGCATCTGCAAGTGTCGGTTCAGCCCATTTGGCGTAGAGCGTGATGTCGGTGGAGGCCATAGTAAAACTGGTTCCATAAGCGGTGCCGCTGCCATCAGCGGCAGGATACCAACCGGCAAAGCTGTAGCCTTTTTTTGTGAAAGTGTTTGTTTTGACCGTGACCGTTGCACCGGCAAGATATGGACTGCCTGCATCGGTCATGGTGCCGGCTCCCCCATTGGCGTTGTAGGTTACGGTGTAGGTCGGGAGCGTAGTCCATTTGGCGTATAGCGTGACATTTGCGTTACCCATGCTGAAGGTTGCCGCTGCCGCGTAATCTGTACCGCTGCCATTGGCCTCTGTGTTCCAACCGGCAAAAGTGTAGCCTGTTCTGGTGAAGCTGTTGGATTTTACTGTGACTGTTGCACCGGCAAGATATGGACTGCTTGAGTCGGACATTGTGCCGCTGCCGTTGTTTGCG
>CAJBRY010000468.1 GCA_903958085.1 uncultured Geobacteraceae bacterium | reverse complement strand
TCAAATGTTTATCAAGAAAATAAAGGTTTTGGTTGTGAAAAAAAAACAATTTAACGTTTTTTTTAGAAATTGATTTGATTTTTATACATATTAGGACATTATCCCCCAAAAAGTTTAACAAAAATAAAATTGTTACTATCCACATACAGCACCCTTCATATATTCTCTCATCAATTTTTGCCCGGTTTTATGAAATAAGGCGAACAAACCGGCAGATCGATATACTATGAGAGATTTATATTATATAACCTAATGACGATGACACGTGAAGAGGTACTGGAGCTCTACTATTGTGGACCTGAGGCAATCATCACGTACATCCAGAAACAGGAAGAACGAATTGCACAACTGGAGGTTCGGATATCTGAACTGGAAGCCCGTCTCAATCAGAACAGTAGGAACAGCAGTCGGCCCCCATCAACTGATGTATTCATAAAACCCAAGAGCCAGCGGAAAAAAGGAGAGCGACCCGTAGGTGGGCAGAAAGGCCATCCAGGACACACGCTGGAAATGGTGGATAACCCCGATGAAACGGTACCCTGTAAAGCATCGAAATGTGATGGATGTGGTGAATCGCTGGAAGATGTACCGGTAATCGATGTAGAACGACGTCAGGCCTATAATACCCCTCCGCTAAAAATAATCGTAACGGAATATCAGGCAGAGCACAAACAGTGCCCTCATTGCGGGTGCCATAACCGCGGAAAATTCCCTGATGATGTGCAGCATCCGGTGCAGTATGGTCAATCTGTGAAAATTCTGATGGTCTATCTCAGTGTATTCCAGTTAATCCCGTACGAACGTATGTGTATACTGTTCTCCGACGTATTCGGGATATCCATTAGTAAGGCAACCATAGCCAGAGCAATAAAGAACTGCAATGATAACCTTGCAGGCTATGAAGAATGTGTAAAGCAACTCCTTACCAGAGCTCCTGTATTACACGTTGATGAAACCGGATTCCGTGTGACCAAAGAACGCCGATGGTTGCATGTCGCGTGTACCAGATTACTCACATGGTACGGTCATCATAAGATTCGTGGAACTGGCGGTACGAATGCACTGCAGATACTGCCTGCCTTCATGGGTACTATGGTTCACGATTTCTGGAGGGCGTATTTCAGTTATAATTGTCTACATGCGCTCTGCAACGCACATCTTATTCGAGAACTGACGGGAATTTCAGAAAATTTTGGGCAGAACTGGAGTGAGCAGATGAACGCTCTTCTTCTCGAGATTAAGAAAACTGTCGACTCTGCTCGACCGCATTCACTTTCGCTGAACGCTGAGCAGATAGCTGACTTTGAAGCACGGTATGCCCGGATCATTACATTGGGCATACAGGAAAATCCGGTGCCGATGTCCTCACAACCTGCTGGAAAACGGGGCCCGAAGAAGCAATCGAAAGCAAAGAATCTGCTTGACCGCTTCCAGAGTTACCCAACGGAGATTCTGGCGTTTATGTACGATTTCTCCGTCCCATTCGATAACAATCAGGCTGAACGGGATATCCGCATGATGAAAGTT
>CAJBRY010000467.1 GCA_903958085.1 uncultured Geobacteraceae bacterium | reverse complement strand
TGCCAGTTCATCCTCTCCGCTGACGTTCATTCTCTCGTCCATATTGCCGCGCTTTACTCGCTGAATAACTGACATCATATGAGTTATCGGGCTGGTGAATACAGTTGATGCACGGAAAACAAGAAATATTGCAGTTGCTCCGACCACCAATATTAACAAAGTCATAATAAACAGGATGTGTGTCTTTATTTTGGTGGCTTCCAGGTAGAATTCATCTTCATATGAACCAACGGCTACAATCCAGTCCCATGGTTCAAAATATTCATAACGTACGATTTTCATACGTGCGGCTCTATCGGTACTGTTCTTCCAGGGATAGCGTATCCAGCCACTCTTTTTAGTACACATTTCCTTGATGAAGCTGTTTCCGTTGAAATCTTTTGCATCAATCAGGTTTTTACCTTCTGAATCAGGGTGGATCGTAAATGTACCTTTGCTGTCCATGCAGTAGATATAACCGCTCGCACCAACTTTCTTTGCCCGGACACTTTCTTTAAGTTTGGCAAATGATTGTCGCTCAAAAGCGGCATCTCCGACCGTTTCATCAAGATAACTGCCGGAGGCGATAATCCAGTCCCACTCTTTAAAATATTTGTATGCTACTACTTTTGTTCTGGGTTTTGTGTCGCCGAGGATTGCGTTGCGCCAAGGGTAGGTTATATAAAGCGTTTCGTTGGGTTTACTGGATTTTGCAGCTTTGCACATTTCCCGAATGAAGTATCGGCCGTTTTCATCTTTCTCGTTAAAGACGTTTTCACCTTCTCTGGCAATGTGTGCCTGA
Source organism: uncultured Geobacteraceae bacterium (assembly GCA_903958085.1). Taxonomy (GTDB): domain Bacteria; phylum Desulfobacterota; class Desulfuromonadia; order Geobacterales; family Pseudopelobacteraceae; genus JACRCG01. The sequence goes on along the minus strand of CAJBRY010000467.1, from coordinate 5,168 downwards.
AGCTCTCCTTTGCTTGTCATAGCATAAATATATCCGCTTTCACCAACGTTTATCTTCTTTAATTCCTGGCGAGCTTCCTGCTTGGCTGTTTGCAAATCAACCCTGCCCTGGACATGCTGATTATGTTCAGATGCGACAAGGTTGTATGAAAGTGCAGTTAATGTTGCCAATTCATTGTTTAGGTTTTGTAATTTATCCTGCTTGTAAACCTGAAACTGTTGATAGTGGGAGTTGAGAAGATCAATACAGAATGACGATAGATGCTGCATATCATCCTTGCTGGTTTTGGTAATTCCAAGATAGGCCTGCTGGTTGGCAATAAAGCCTATTACGCCAGCAACAACAAATATTGGAATTATTACCAGCGGCAGTACCAGTGTCAGCAGTTTGCCACGAAGTTTAAGTTTGCCAAGAAAAGTATTCATTGTGCCCCGGTCAATATGCCATGCAGGCGGCATTAAGAATGCCGATAGAAACTGAGCAGAAAGCAAGCAGAGTGGCTGCAGCGGTGTTATTATTTTCAATGTCTCGCACAAGACTCTTGAAAATAATCCTTACCGAACCAAACACGGCAAATTGTACCAGTATGGCGATCATAGCCCAAATAAGCATGTCAATAAAACCAACGCTGTGTGTTATGGCACTGTATAGCGGCAGTACAAACCCTAGCAATGCACTCCCAAAGCTTATTGCAGCCGAAGTATTACCATTTTTTATCAATTTTAATTCGTTATATGGTGTGATTTTGCAGTAGACCAAGCAAAAAAGAATAACGAATCCAAGCGCGGCACCGAAATATTTGCAGAAGTCGAATAATCCGGATAATGATTCAAGGAGTGAGCTGTTCATTGTAACGCCTCCGTAAAAGGATATGTTTTAATGGAATATGTGCGGCACAAATCTACTCGTGTCTGTTGTAACTTCTGAACGGTCTTCGCGAATTCCAATGCCGGCCGACTCCCCTTGAATTATCCATGAACCGATAACCGGATAGTTGCCGTCAAAACATGGAAGAGTTTTCAGTTTCTGGAAAACTGTACCTGAATCGGTATAGTTTCCATCATATTCGGTAACTGCTCCGTTGCGATGGAGTTTAATATTACATCCTTCGCGGGATAAAAACGGTTTGCTAACAAAATTGTCTGAAAAATGTTTTGGATCAAAGCTGGCTTCCAGCAAATTTGGATGGTTAGGGTTAAGATCCCAGAGAATTGGCAGTATGGCTTTGTTACTCAGGATCATTTTCCATGCTGGTTCAATGAATCTGACTGCACTTGAATCAATGTATTGCGAGAAAGATTCTCTCAATATCCACTCCCATGGGTAGAGCTTAAAAAGATGTTCAATTATGAAATTATTGTTGTCAACAAACCTTTTACTAACAGAGTCGTAACCGACATCTTCAATAAAGAGCAGCTCTGTGTTTAATCCAGCCTGCAAGGCGGTATCACAGAGATATTCGAGGTTGCCAAGATCTTCAGGGGCGTCTTTAACACAACTGAAATATAACTTCTTTCCAATTGCAGGCCTAAGGTCTGACCATGCATCAATAAGTCTCTCGTGAATCGAATTGAATTGATCGGCATCCGGAAATCGGTCTTTAAGCCAGAACCACTGTACCACGCTCGCTTCAAGGAGCGCAGTTGGAGTGTCGGCATTGTATTCGAGCATTTTAGGGGGTGAATTGCCGTCGTAAGCGAAATCAAACCTACCAATAATTGCTGGATCATCATTTTCCCAGGAGCGCTCTATAAGCGGTATCGCTAGCTGCGGAATCTGCAGTTTTTCATAGAGTCTGTTGGTGATTATGTGCTCGGTTGCTTCGATACAAATTTTCTGCAACTCTTCAGATGCCGATTCAAGTTCGTCGATTTCCGAGGATGTGAAGGAATAATATGCTGATTCGTCCCAGTAGATTTCCTCATCAATGGTGTGGTAAGTCATCCCCTGTTCTTCAACTTTTTTCTGCCAAACTGAGCGGGGTAAAGTAGTGATTCTCATCATGTCGAACTACCCCCCTGAAGAATGAAAACTGCCAAAGCCGCCGCGAGTAACAGACAAGCCACTAATGGAACGTGAACCCTGTCCTCCTGAAAAAACTGTGCCTGAACGATACCATGGCCCATAATAATAGTGTGCATTAGAGCGGTAATGCTGGCTCTCTTTGCCGACCTCCTCACATTTTTGGGGATCATTGTTCCAGTCGTCCAGACAGTCCTGTTTATTCGTATAGACATGCCTCTGCTCTTTTTTGCTGCAACCGGTTACAGCCAGGGTACCTATAAGAACAAGCGTAATATGCAGAGTGCTTCTTCGGCGCATAACTCACTCTCCCGAAAAAAAGCTTTTTAAATATATAAAACATTTCAAATTATTAATCTTTTTGCGGGCGATGCAATTTGAAAATTGCCTAGCATTGTATTTCGGTTTATAAGGTAACTTGAGGCTAAATGCAACAGTCACGGGTTTTCTGCCCAAAATGTTATAAATTGTTTGGGGGGATAATGTGTCAGATAAAACAAAAAAACGTGTAGTGATCGCTGGCATGGGATTCGGCGGGCTACGAGCTGCTAACGTTCTTGCCGGAAGTAATCTTGAATTGTTGATGGTAGATCGCAACAATTATCATCTATTTCAACCTCTTTTATATCAGGTGGCTACGGCCGGTCTTGAAGAGGAAGCTATAGCCTATCCTCTACGAGGTTTGACGAGGAACTGGAAAAATGCTTCATTTTTGCTTGCAGAAATCAGCGGGATAGACCTGTCTGGAAAAATACTTCAAACTGACGCTGGCAATATTTCTTATGACTATCTTATTATTGCTGCCGGTAGCAGAACGAATTTTTTTGGGATGGAGAGTGTTGAAGCAAATGCTTTTGACCTCAAGCGACTGGATCAGGCGGAGGATTTACGTAATCATATTTTGATGATGTTTGAGCGGGCTTCAAGGGAGACAAACCGGCTCTTAAGAAAGGCTTTACTGACTTTTGTGATTGTTGGCGGAGGGCCGACCGGGGTTGAGTTTGCCGGTGCGCTTCGAGAGTTGATAGTTTATGTCCTTTCAAAAGATCATCCTGGCATTTCTGCTGATGAAACAAGGATTATCCTGATTGAGGCAGGCGATTCGTTACTGAATGCTATGCCTGTGGAGCTCCGTGAATACGCATGTGGCAAATTGCGCTCAATGGGAGTTGACGTAATGCTTGATAGTCAGGTAGTAGGAGCGACAGTCGAGTCAGTCGAGCTGAAAGACGGCAAGAATATTTCAACTTATACGCTGTTATGGGCCGCAGGTGTCGCAGCCGCGAAAATAGCTGGAAATATCCATGATGTTGTGCGGGGTGCTGGTGGGCGTCTGCTCGTTCAGCCTGATCTCACAATAAATGGTCACCCTGAAATATTTGTTGTTGGCGATATGGCGTGCTGTCTTGTCGATGGTATGCCATTACCGATGATGGCACCGGTTGCTACACAGCAGGGAGGTTATGCAGCAAGAGCTATTCTTGCGCGTGAATCAGGAATGGGTCTCCCTCCTTTCCACTATGTTGACAAAGGGGTGATGGCAACAATTGGAAGGAGTTCTGCTGTTGCCGCCGCCGCAGGTTTCAGAATTCGTGGATATTTTGCATGGTTGGCCTGGCTGTTGCTACATCTGTATTATCTTATTGGGTTTAGGAACAGACTGGTAGTTATGATGAACTGGACATATTCATATTGGTTTCAAGAACGGCAGGTCAGGTTAATTACTGCTAAAAAACGCCGGGCCGTCTCAATTTGATAATTTAGATACCATGGACGGAATTTCAGGTGTATGGCGATGTTTAGTCGCGAATTTGTACATCTTGACTTTTGTCTATCAATTCTCGTATTGTTCTTGCGTTTATTTACAAAAAACTGGGGGGTTTATGCGTAAAAGTCTCATCATCTACATGTCACTTCTGTTGGCAGCAGTCAGCATGCCTGTAATATCGCAAGCGGAAACAGCTGTTCCTGCAGTTGTGGCAATAGTCAATGGCGTAAGCCTCACCGAGCTGGAACTAAATCAGGAAATCAATGCACTAATGCCGTTTAATCAGACTTTTCACGGAAAATTATCAGATGAAAAAATGAATAAAGTTCGTTCTGAGGCTTTGAAAAATCTTGTAGATTCTGAGTTGCGGGCACAGGATGCTCAACTAAAAGGAATTACGGTAAGTCAGCAGTTAGAAGAAGAGATAAATAGGCAAATTGTAAAATTCCAGACAAAAGAGGGACTGGTTGCAGCATATACAGGCACAGGATTTACTGAGAATTCTTTTATGCGAATCTTTGAGCGGAAATTGCTGGCTGAAAAGGTTAAACAGTCTGAGGTTGATGCCAAGGTGACGATTACTCCTGAAAAGGTGAAAAACTATTATATGGTAAATGAAGCCAAATATAGTAAACCGGAAGAGTTCCGTGCGCGTCATATTCTGCTGAAAGTAGATCCTTCATCCACCCAGGAAGAGCGTGCAAAGATTCGTGCACGGGCTGAAAATATTCTTAAAAAAATAAAAAAAGGCGCCAATTTTGAGGAGCTTGCCAGAAATGAGTCTGACGATCTGACTAAAATAAAGGGTGGGGATTTAGGGTATTTTCATTCTGGTCAGACTGTAGAAGAATTTGAAGTGGCTCTCAAAAAACTTAAAGTCGGAAATGTCAGTAACGTTGTAGAATCAATTTATGGATATCACATTATCCAACTGACTGAAAGGCGTGCGCCACGTCAGATTCCGTTTGAAGAGATCAAGGATAAAATATCCAAGGATTTAGTGGATTCTGAAAAAAAAGTACTATTATCCCGATGGATGGAAGACCTGTACAAAAAAGCTGGAATTACTTATCCTGGAGTCAAATAATCTGTGAAGGCTATAGTTGTAATACCTACCTACAACGAAAAGGATAATGTTGAACGACTAGCGGAGGCAGTACTTTCTCAACATGACGGAATACAGATCCTGTTTGTTGACGATAAATCTCCTGACGGTACCGGTGGAATTATCGACAGGATGGTCTCTTCAAACGAGAGGATTCATGTTATTCATAGGAGTGGAAAGCTTGGTCTAGGCTCTGCTTATCGTGATGGATTTCGTTATGCACTTGAGAAGGATGTAGAATGTATAATCGAAATGGATGCCGATTTTTCTCAT
>CAJBRY010000466.1 GCA_903958085.1 uncultured Geobacteraceae bacterium | reverse complement strand
CTTTTAAAGATCCTTGCGTGCCCGTTTTTGTTTTACCAGCAATATATACTCAGGCTTGAACCCCCTTCATTTATGGATGATGACGAGAAAATAAATATGCAGATGGGAACTTTTATTCACAATTTCCTTCATCAGCTCTCAACCTCCAGAAAGGATCTGCTTGATAACTGGGAAGGTTTTTTTGATGAACTCTGGGAAAGCGATGAAAACGCTGAGGTTAGAAATATTGACGGAATAAATATCTACATGCTTAACGCAAAAATATTATTAAAAGAAATATATGAAGACGAGTTGAAATCGGGCCAGCGGATAATATTTGCCGACAATGCCATATCTTGCGAGGAAAAATTCAGTGGCACAATAGCCGGGTGCTATAAGATAACCGGACGGTCAGATAGATTGGCAAGAATATCGGGGTGCACCGAGGTTATTGATTTTAAGTATTCGAAAAAGCAAAGCAGGTTTAACATTCCCGCAAAAACAACTGTCCTGGAGCGTTTTAAAGAAAAAGGTATTCTGCACCCTGTGGCACAGCTTATTATCTATCAGCGCTTTATTGGAGGAGTGGACGGGGCCTTTTTTTATTTTCTGAAGGAATCCTCAAAAGATAGGATTATGGTTCTTCCAGAGGATCTGGTTGATATAGCGGATGAGCTTATGTCTGCTATCAAAGAGCGCCTGGATACAATAATCGGCGGAAGTGAACTCCTGCCAGACCTTGACTCTCAGGAGTGCGAATACTGCTTATTTCAAGCATTATGCGGAAGAGAAAACTATTATAAGACTTTACGGGGGAATAACTAATGCAAAGTATCCTTCTGAAGGCTTCGGCAGGTTCGGGAAAAACAACAAGACTCACCGATGAGGTATTCGACAGAATATCTGGCCGGGGGAAATTCATCTCTGCGCTTACATTTACACGTGCTGCTACTGCCGAGATGCGCTCCCGTATCATGGAGGAGATAGCATCAAAAAAAGAGATGCTCCTGCTGGACAGGCTGAGTCTTATAATGGAAGCCGGCCGCGTAGGGTATTCAACAATAGATTCCTTTTTCTACAGGCTTTTTGCGGCATCAGGTTACGCGCCAAAGCTGGCTGACGAAAAGGCACAGATAGAACTATCCAGTGAGATAGAAAGCCTTTTTCGTGATATCGTAATGCAGAGCGGCAAGGGAAATAAGCTCATCATCGCTGCCAGGATATTGAGAACAGACATTGACACGCTCTGGGGGCCCCTTGCAGAAGAACAGACTATTGAACGTTGTCTTCTGGATATGGACAGGCTTGACGATCTTGATGCTATTATGAAAGAGAACGGTGTATTAAGGAATAGTCTTGAATCTCTGAGTAAAAAAGCAAATGAATTGTCGGAATTAATACCGCAAGCTAATGTTCAAAACAGGGTTATAAAAGTTTTGTCAGATTATGACAGTTTCATTTCAAAGACAGTTGCAAGCCATTCCGACTTGGAAAATTACACAAGTCTCGGCAAGAAAATAGAATGGAATAAAAGTCCGTACTTTGATCTTAACGGGATTTTCAAGAATTACAGAAAGATTGCCGAGAAGCTGTCAATAAACAAGGCTCTCCTCAGGGAGCTGGCGGTTGCATTTCTTTGCAAGATCTATCTTGATGCGGCGGAAGTTGTTAAGAAGGAAAAAGGGTTAATATTTTTCTCCGATGTGAGAAAGGGTCTTCTTGCACTTGATGCCACAGCTTTGAATGACAGACCGAAGCTCATGAGCAACTACTTTTCAATCGGGCTGGACAGGACAGAGCATCTGTTGATTGATGAATTCCAGGATACCTCGGTAGGCGATATAGCGATACTGCTTCCCCTCATTGACGAGATATTATCTGGTCATGGTGAGCGTGGCGAAAGATCGTTCTTTGCCGTCGGTGACTGGAAACAGATGATATACGGTTGGAGAGGTGCAAACCGCGAAGCACTGGAAACGGTGATTGGGAGCTATATAGAAAGTGGTATTATCGCCGAACGCTCACTTGAGTGCAACTTCAGAAGCACACCGCTCTTGATATCGTTATTTAACAAACTTGTAGAAAATCTCTTTACTGGAAAAGAGAGAACAGAAACACAAATACCTCCAGAAAAAACTAACTGCTTTGAGGGCGTGACAGAGGTAAGCCTTGTCAAGCTCGAAAAAGAAGGTAATTCGGAAGCCCTTTTCTATCCCGCAATACTTGAGGTCCTGAAGGCGAAAAAGTCGGAGTATGGTTGTCAGTGGGGCGATATGGCGGTGCTTGCGGCGACCAATAACTACGTCCAGAAAATAGCATTTGAGCTGATAAATGCAGGCATCGTTGTGTCAGCAGTCAAGGGCAGGCAGCTTCTTTCAACAGAACAGGGAGTTGCAGTCATGCTATTCATCACAGCTGTTCTCTCAAAAGATGGTGATACACAATTTGTTAAAACAGCAGTGCAGTCGCCTTTATGGAATGAGTTATTCGGGAATATAGAAGAGGTCCGGACCGAGTTTACAAGAAAATTTCCAAGACCTTTCGGTATAATGGCTGTAAGTTGCGCTATTGAATTATTGCGCGGGAAACTGCATGCAACTATACTTGACATATGGCAGGATGAGGCGCAGACCTTCTTCAGCGAAGGCGGAGGTGATGTAGACGGGTTCCTCTTACGGATGTTCAATATACGGTTTAGCGTGAAGGTTCCAGAGTCCGAGAACAGGGACAATATTAAAGTTGATACCATCCATGGAACAAAAGGGCTTCAGTTTAAACATGTTTTTATTTTCTGGAACGAGGATGAAAAAGAGTCGCCGTTCTATCTTGATTCCGAGAAATGTCATGTGCAATTTACAGGCAAGGAGTTTGAATTCTGGGCTGCAAGCGATTCGACCATTGCAAAAGAGATAGCCAAAAATCGTGAAGCAAATCTCATGAGGATGCGCCGGGAGAAGGCAAATGTATTCTATGTGGCAGCGACGAGGGCGGTGCAAACACTTACAGTCTTTTTGCCGACAAATAAAGATGAAAACTACAAGGTTGTTCATCGGGCAGTGCTTGATACATTTTCGCAGTTTGCACCCGATGGGGTTAAAAAAGAGATTTGTTCCTTATCCAGCCCTGCAAGAAATGCTGAGAGCATGACCATTATTCATGTGCCCGAAAAACATAATGATGAACCTGATAAGTATGACGAGATTGACCCGACGCTTATATCTGCCTATATTAAGGCTGGGATCATGCGAGGTGAACGACTTCACCGATGGCTTGCGAAAATTGTTGATCAAGCTGAATTGCCTTCTGCTGGAAATCTAACCGCTGAGGAGTATGACGTGGCAATTCGTTTTGTCGAAAGGAGCGATGTGGCTGCCATAATGTTCCGGCCGGGCAAACTTTATATTGAGCAGCAGATATCAGATAAAAATAATTTTGGTATCGTGGATAGAATGATAGTGTCCGATGATCTTATAACAATCATTGATTATAAATCTGGATCAATGCGCGGACTCAGACAAAAATATGATGAACAGCTTAAGCGGTACACAAAGATCATGGAATCACTCTATCCGCTAAGAAAAGTTGAATATTATATGCTTTCGATAGATCTATGACGAGTTACTACAAGTCATTGAAAGAAAATAATATTTCGTCTAAAAAAGAAACTGAAGAACCCTTTTATGAGCATTTCGTTAGCTACCCTTTGCAATAGTCAACAGTCCCTCTCATATCCCCAGCGATCAACGAGAGAAACTAAAAGAAGGGCTATTGAGATACTGTGAGTTGGATACCATGGCAATGGTGATATGAATACAAAAATATGGCGCTCATGATAACTAAGACACTATAATATTAAACCCAGATTCCATGACGAGATATTAAAAGGAGACCATGCAGGCCAGCGCTCGTCGCGTCTAAATTTGCAATATCGTGTTATTTATCAAATTGAGAAGGACATTGTGACCGTATATGTAATAGATATAACGCCTCATGATTATAAAGGAGTTGCAAAATGAATAAAATTAACAAAAATGATTATAAACCAGCCAGGCGGCATGCTGTTTTAACAACAGGTGAAGTTATAAAAATGCTTCGAGAGTTAAAGGTGTGGACACAAAAAGAATTATCAAGGCGCTCTGGTATAAACTCAAAAAATATAAGCTTATTAGAAAACGATAAAGTGGACATCGGGAAAAAACGTGCGGAGCAACTCGCACAAGCGTTTGAAGTTCATCCAGCAATAATAATGTTTCCTGAATATGAATCAGAGGCAATTAGCAAGGCAGCATAGAGCATACTGTTAACTTGCATACAATCACTAAATATTTTTCCCTCTTTTAAGGCAATGGTCACCTTCATAGATCGGAAGAGCGTCGTGGAGGGAAAGAGTGTAGGAGTGGGTGGTG
>CAJBRY010000465.1 GCA_903958085.1 uncultured Geobacteraceae bacterium | reverse complement strand
CCCACGATATAGTGTATTAATCCGGGGGATGTTTTTCCCATCGGTTGGAGAATGAGTGGAAAGTCAATACACCCGTTGCCGTGTATCCTGTCATCGCTGTAAGCATGAATGGACGTACATGAGGTCATATCTCGCCAGTCTGGGATGAGTATAACTGGAACTAGTCGCCCGGCCCGGGGGGTGGATGCGAGCCGCACCATGGCGACCTTCACCGTGTCGCGTGTGCATCGGGCGGGTACACATTTCAATCCTGACAGAATACTCTCGTACTTCAGCATTTTTGCGTTTTTTATGTCATTGAATATGAGAAAAATACCTGTTATACCCGACATTCGGCAGTTATTTTTTCAGGAATAGTATTTTTCAAAGCCCGCTCCAAACATGCCGGTAATACGAATAATTTCCTCATTGACATTCAACAAACGGCAGTGGACTGTGGAATCAACAAGTTCCAACACTTGACGAACTCTCCTGAACAAAAAGAACACTCTTTTCATCGTCGGTCTGGCTGTAGGTTTATTTCTCGGATTCATGACAGTGGCATTGCGCTCTTTGAGGATCTTCCTGAACAGCCATTCTGCCACCGAGTATAGCAGGAGACAGAGCACCATCAACATAGACAGCGCAGCAATCCGGTTCTCATTTTTGAGATAGACTTCTGAAACATGGAACCGCTTATCTTTGAGAAATCGAAATCCACGTTCAACCGAATTCTGCTCCTTGTAGTATTCGAGCATAGTTTCCGGATCGATACTGACATCATTACTGGCAAGGATGAACCGCCCGGCATGTTCTCGCGTCTTGAGTATCCAATTCTCATCAAGAGCGAACTTGCATGAAACTCTGTAAACTACTTCACACGTTTCATCTTTCATAGGGCGACCGCGTTTACCGGATTTACGCCGTTGTTCTGAAGTTATTCCCACATCTTCGATGCGGTACCGTGGATTCTTGGCATTCCAGCGCTCAACAACGGCGCGTGCATCCGGTTCACAGGCAAATCCTTTCGAGCATAGTTTTTTCAAAGCAATTTTATCTTTCTTCATCTGCTTCTCAAGCCGGGTCATTAACTTTGCATCAACCCGTTTTTGTTGTTCAGCGGAGTGAAACAGGACCCATCGTTGCGGTATCCCGCCATATGCACTCTCGTAGACAGCATATTTGTACCGGATATCTTCGCAGGCATTCCATGATACTTCTGATGCAACAAGTTCCTTCGCCTCATTTATCGTCATTGGAACATGGCTAATCCAGAAGCAGTGCTGACCGAGTGATTGAATATTTTCGCCGGTGTAAAATGCCGAATCTGCCATATGATAAATGGTTTGGTGAGTGACTAGGTTCTTCCTCACCGCCTGGATCGATTTGAGCAGGATCTTTTTGTCAGATGCGTTTCCGGATAACGGTTCCATGAATACTGGAATCCCGTCCTGATTGGTTACCAGTGAGATGACGAATTGTTTGAGGTCGTTGCGGTGATCTTTGGAATGCCCACGGACTATCTCGATAATTCGGGTTTTAAACTCGCGGTCATAGTCCCCAGTGACATTGATGGATGTGGTATCATGATGGAGACGCTGGACGCCTAATGGAAGTTTTTCCATCATGCGAAGTACTATCCCGGTGAAGAGCCGGGTCGGACCATACGCTGCTATTGCATCGAGTGTTTCACCAAAGACGTATTCGTTGAGATGATTAGGCTGTATTCCCTTGTCGAGCAGTCGCTCTGTCGCGATATCTTCAAAGAAATCCGGCATCAGGGATAGTCTGCCTTCATTATACCCGAGCCCGTTCAGGCTGAGAGCTTTTACTCCGGTCCCGTGGGTTATGTTGTGATGACGGGTTTTGGGGATGACTTCATCTATGTATTGTCCTATCTCCAGAGTATCAAACACACCAGCTACTATGCCGAGATGTCCGATTGTTACATTTGAACCGTTTATTAACGTCATTTTTTGGGTAATTCATGTTAGTTTCTTCTCCGGTAAATATCTATGTACTAAATAAATAAAAATCAAAGAATTTTTACTGCCGATGGTCGGCTACATAATTCTTGTTCATTTTATCAGGCCTATTGCACGATTAGCACTATGAGTGAGATGAAGAAAGGGATTAAAAAAGAACGCCAGATAACCAAACTCTTAAGTTTGTATACTGCGAATTTATTGAGTCAGCGGCAGGATAATCCTGTACGTGGACAGCACGGGGTTGTGGCCTAGCCCGGAATGGCGACGGGCTCCAGCGGTCTTTGCGTTCTTTGTGCTCGCAGATGATGAACAATGGGTCTGCTGATAAAAAGATGATGACCCGTTGGAGCACTGATGCATGTCGGAGAGACCCGTCGATCGTGAGTTCAAATCTCACCAACCCCACATTTTCTCTGAATTCCATTAAGGAACGCTGGTCGTTTTTAAAAAACGGTATCCTGACACGACGGTGTAATTATTCCCGTATATCGACCGTCTGATGGCAAAAAGTGATTGATAATCCCGACCATAGAAATTTCCTGATACGGTTGGATTGACAACCAGGATGTATGAAAGAAAAATCAGGTACCCTCGAGCCGTCTGGCCCTCTACGCTTAGCTTACTCCCGGCAAAGATACTCTTAAACTCCTCCCTTACAAACATCATCCTGGAGAAAAACAAAATGGATAAAATTACCATCGGCCCGATGCCGTACATGAGTGTCATGCCCACCCTGCTCGTGGGGGCAAATGTGAAGGGAAAAGCAAACTACATGACTGCTGCTTGGTCCACGGTTGCCTGCATGGCGCCGCCCATGGTCTGTGTTGCGATCAACAAAACACGCTATACGGCAAAGGGAATTGAGGAGAACAAAACCTTCAGCCTGAACGTACCGTCAGCTAAACATGTGGTCGAGACCGATCATTGTGGGCTTGTCTCCGGCGCACATGG
>CAJBRY010000464.1 GCA_903958085.1 uncultured Geobacteraceae bacterium | reverse complement strand
GATTTTAAAGTATATATACTTGTTGTTGTCATGCTGTTTTCGTTGCCGGTTTCATTATGTGCAGTAAATTACTATGAAAACGACCAGCACAACAACTATATCGCTTTTGATTACGCTTCAAATTCTCTACGCTCATTACCGCAGAATGCAATAATGTTTACCTGGGGTGACAGCGGTGCTTTTCCTCTCTGGTATTTGCAAGGCATTGAAAGAATTCGTGAAGATCTTGTGTTGCCTCATACCCCGCATTTGGTATTTGATTGGTATCTTGATTCAATGCCGGACATATTCAAGGATAGTAACTTGAAGAAGTTTGACATAACAACTTTTGGCCCGGAATCAGCTCTTAGAATTGCAGTCACAGAAAATCTGGGGATTAGACCAGTGTACATAGATTTTTCAACAAGGTATTCTGTTGAATTCAGAGATTATCAGCCAATTCAACGCGGAATCGTTTACCGTATAAGAAAAACCAATGAACCGTCCGGAGTACCAGATGTCTCTACATGGGATAATTATAATAATCGCGGCATTTTGGAAAAACAGTCTTTCCTAGATCTTGATACAGGAAAAGCGATAATGATTTATGCCAACAGTTATTTTGAAGTTGGTGAGTTTCTAGCTGGAATCAACAGGCACAAGGAGGCAGTAATCATGCTCAGAAAAGCGGAGTTGATTTCCAAGGACATGCGTGGTCCTGCCGATCAGGTTAGGATACGCTACGGTCTGGTTCGCTGAATCAGATGACTGAATTAAATGGAAAAACCCGAATAGTTGCCATTATCGGCAATCCGATAAATCACACCCTCTCTCCCATAATGCAGAATGCTGCCTTTCTTGCCGGTGGACTTAATTACGCATATATTCCATTTGCTGTAAATCCTGAAAATCTGGAAAAAGCGGTTGCCGGCCTGAAGGCTTTGGGTGTTTGCGGTTTTAATGTAACAATACCGCACAAAACCGCAATAATTCCTTTTCTTGATGGACTTGATGAAAGCGCGGAAGCTGCCGGTGCGGTAAACACTGTTAATCTTTCAGGAACTTCTTTTATTGGTTACAACACTGATGGCGACGGACTCGTGGATTCACTTGCGTCGGATCTAGAATTTTTTCCAGGTACTGAGCAGATTTTTGTTATCGGAGCGGGCGGAGCTGCTCGCGGCGCTATTGCTTCTTTGTGTCGTAACGGTGCCAAAAAGATAACTATTTGTAACAGATCTATTAAGAATGCTCACAGTATCATGTCTGATATGAAACAACGATATCCCGATTCCTGCATTACCGTAATTTCAATGAATAATGTGTCTGAAGCAGACATTGCCTTGTCCTCATTATTACTAAATACTACTTCACTTGGAATGAAGAATGAGCAGATAGAGGGCATCAATCTTGATTATCTTCCGAAGAATGCGAAAGTTTATGACATGGTGTATTCCATTTCTGCTACTCCGCTTATTGATGAAGCTGCGAAGTTGGATTTACAGTCGGCCAATGGCTTGGGCATGCTTGTAGCGCAAGGTGAGCGTGCTTTTGAAATCTGGACCGGCAAAAAAGCTCCAGCAGGTGTCATGATTCGAGCTGTGCGGAGCATTGTTAAATTATGAAACATCTCGCTAAGACTTTCAAGGCTCTCTCCGATCCGTCTCCGCATCGTTTTGCTCCTGCAAGCAGAGGGTGAACTCTGCGTTTGCGAACTGATGGCTGTACTCAAGCCCTGAAATCAACTATATCACACAATCTGGCGTACCTCAAACGCAGTTATCTCCGTCACGCGATGGTACTACTCATTAGACCGGAAATGCAAAGAGGCACTCTGTCTGGTTAGGTCAAAGTGCCTCTGCATGGTCTATGCTGAAAGCTAATTTACTGTTTCTACTTTTTCAATCTGCCTCATTGCATCAAATTCTAAAAGTAGATCACACCTTCACCAATTTAACCTTGGTATCATAGAACGATACACTCCCGCCAACCTTATCAATCATGCAGGTGTTCTTAAGATGCGGGTCTATCCACATGGCAGCATTGGCATGAACACCTTTGGCTCTACTCGGGTCACTTTTTACAACCTTGCCATCAATGGTAACATCTGATGCTCCAGTTGCCCAGTGGCCATGACCAAGGGTGAATGTCATAACACCAGGGCGGATGGTTTCGGTGACCTTGACTTTACCGATCATCGGTTTTTTGTTGCCGTTCAGCAAATCCCACTCACCTTTCGGGTTAGTGGCAGAAACGACTTTAACCTGATCTCCATCCTTAAGACCGAGGCGTTTGGCATCTATTTTACTGATGATTATGCCGTTTTCTGGAAGTGAATCTGTCAGGTATTGACTGGTGATAGTGCGACTCTTGGTCATGCGCACATCACGTTGGGTAACCATATGCAGGTCATAGCCATCTGAAAGTTTCTTGGTGTCATTACCGAG
>CAJBRY010000463.1 GCA_903958085.1 uncultured Geobacteraceae bacterium | reverse complement strand
TGTTGACTGGCGCTCGAGTAAATTTTGTAAATTAGACGATTTCCCCTGCCCAGTCAATTAAAATTTATTCTAAGCCAGTTGCACCGCACCCACATTGTTGGGGTCAACCGCGACCACGCAGACAACGGTCGCGGCTCTTTAGGATTTCAGGGAGTAACGCGAATCTGCGCGGACACGAACAGTGATTGGACGACCAGTGCTGAATGCAGAAGGAACGCGGGCGCCAGAATGCCAGCACGCTGTTTCGGGGACCATCAGATTCCAAGCGACCAACAGATCGGCAACATTCCGATGGTGCCAGCGCCGCTGGCACCGGTCTTCTTCGTCCGCGTTGAAGCGCTGCGCCAGTCCGGTGCGTTGGTAACCTCCCATGGCGCCGATGGGCGCGAGTTGATCGCGCTCGACGACACCGACTAAGTACATCAATAGGAAAGTTTGTAATCAATAGCCGTAAAAATCTATAGAGTAGTTCTTGGCTCCAAAACACTCAAGAATCCCTCTAAGTGCAAGCCGCAAAGCGCTCATACTTTCGTAAGCGCAGTTAGGAAGCCACTCGTATTTTATCTTCCTCCACAAGATCTCGATCAGATTTAACTCAGGCGAATAAGGTGAAATAAAATAGAAAGTAACACCTAGCTGTTCCCAATATTCGATTCTTGCAGCAAACGCTTTGCTCTTGTGAATTGGAGCATTATCAGTGACAACAACCGCAGGTTTGGTTCGGCTTTCTGCAAATTGATCTACCGATTCAATGACAAAATCGCTATCGATATTGCCTTCATGACTAAAAGAAATTAAATCTTTCAAGCTGGGGCTCATAAAACCTAAACAATTTATGCGTTTTGAGTGCGAGGAACGAATACCTATAGTGCCCTCTCTTCCAATATTTTGCCAAGCGCAAGGGATGCATGGAGTCAAGTTAAAACCTGCCTCATCCATAAAATATAAATCAAAATCACCGTCAGCTGCCATTTGCTTTAAGTACTTCAATATAAATTTTTGTAACTCATGATTATCTTGATTTCATGGCTCTTGTGAGTAAATTATTAATGGCATAGTAAAGATTTCAATTATCTGTAGGTTGCAATAAAAAAATATTGTTCCAATCGCTATATAGTTATATTACTATTTGTAATTTCTAGCTTGATTCTTGTGGCATTCCTGTGGAACATAAAGCACTTATGAATTATCATATTTCTCAGGACGAGATTGGCGAACTGAATCGCTTGATAAAAGGAGACGAGTCACGCCAAGTGCGTAATCGTGCACATGCAATTCTGCTCCTGCTGGAAGACCGCATGAGTTTTGATGATGTAGCTCATATCTTGAGAGTGCATGTGAATTCTGTCCGTAACTGGGCTGATCGATGGGTCGAACAGAAAATTGATGGGCTATACGATCTAGAAGGTCGCGGTGCAAAACCCATCTTTTCCAAAGAGGATGAAAATATCATTTTGAAGTGCATAGAGAAAGAGCCTCGCTCGCTACGCAAAGTAGCTGACATGGTAGAACAACGCACAGGGAAAAAAGCAGGCATCGAAACGTATCGCAGAATCTTGAAGAAGCTTGGTAAGTCATGGAAAAGAAAACGAAAGATCACTAAGGGCGAGCCTGATCCGGAAAAATATGACAAAGCAAAATCTGATGTCCAAGAACTAAAGCAAATGGCAGCTGACGGTGATTTTGATTTATATTTTATGGATGAGGCAGGTTTTAACTTGACTCCATGCATCCCTTACGCTTGGCAAAATATTGGAAGAG
>CAJBRY010000462.1 GCA_903958085.1 uncultured Geobacteraceae bacterium | reverse complement strand
TAGTTAATAATGGTATGGACATCGCCATTCTCGATGTATCCGCAACATGTCATATGCCTGACATTCTGGAGATGCCTTATCGACCAGCCATAACAAATGGCTTTGATGCTAACGAGAAAAAATATACCTACCGCTTGGCAGGCCCATCCTGCCTGGCTGGAGACATCATCGGCGACTGGTCTTTCGAGCAGAAACTACGACCCGGCGACCGTCTTGTTTTCGAGGACATGGCACATTATACGATGGTAAAAACCACCACTTTTAATGGCATTCAGCACCCGCATATTTGCACCTTCGAGCCAGAAACCGGAGAGTTAAAGGTAGTACGCAGCTTTGGCTACAATGATTTTAAACAACGACTTTCATAAGGATTTGGAACTATGACATTGAACACACGATTATGGATGACAGGATCTCTGGAATGGATAGCTTTGATTGACGGAGAAGAGGTTTTTCTCGGTAAACGCGAGGTGCCTTCACCTCTGGAAGAGGGAGATGCCTGGACGAGCGATCTTGGTGATATGTTCATGGTAATCAATGGCGAAATAAAACTTGTCGGAAAGACCGAACCACCCAAAAAGTACTGGTAAAACTTCAATGATCTGTAACTCTGCGTTGTTATCTGCGGCATGACAGCACCCTCAAATATAATTGAAATAGCCATACCGCTTTATCTGGACAAGACCTTTCACTATCTCGTGCCTGACACTATGCGCGAACTTGCCATTACCGGCAGACGCGCTCTTGTTCCGTTCGGCAACAGGAAACTCACCGGCTATATTCTGGATAAGGCAAATACCTCCGAAATTCTCAACCTGAAAGAGATAATTGAAGTTCTCGACAGCGAGCTACTCTGGACTGCTGGAGAACTGCTATTCTACAGATGGATTGCCTCATATTATCTGCACCCTCTAGGCGAAGTATTGCGAAGCGCCCTCCCAGCCGGAATCAATGTAAAGAGTCGTAAAGGTTCTTCAGGTGATGAAGAAACACCTTTGGCCGGAGGGAAATCCGCTCGCCATGAGAAATTTTATTTCCCTGAAAGCTCTCAGAATATTACACGACAACCCGGTTCAAAAGCGCTGGAAATTCTAACGGTCATTAAAGATGCCGGCGAAATTTCGGCGGCCGATTTACGTAAGCGTTTTGGTACCTGCACTCCGCAATTAAAGCGATTGACAGAGTTGGGAATGTGCAGGATGGAAGAGCGCGAAGTCTACCGTGACCCATTTAAGAACTTCTCAACAAAACGCGATGAACCGAGGATTCTGCATACTCATCAGAAATGGGCATTGGAGGCTATTACAGGAAGCCTGGACGAGCAAAATTTTGCACCGTTTCTTTTATATGGAGTAACAGGCAGCGGCAAAACAGAGGTCTATCTTCAGGCAATTTCTCACGCTCTGAATATCGGCAAAAGCGCCCTGATTCTGATACCTGAAATTGCCCTGACGCCTCAGCTTACAAGTAGTTTTCAGGCTCGATTCGCCAGCGGCATCGCTATCCTGCACAGCGGACTTTCCGATGGAGAGCGCTATGACGAATGGCGCCGCATCAGGCGAGGACTGGCACGTATTGTTATCGGGGCGCGCTCAGCAATTTTTGCCCCGCTCGAAAAAATCGGCATAATCATAGTCGACGAAGAACATGAGGCATCTTTCAAGCAATCGGAAGGACTTCGCTACAATGCACGTGATCTGGCTCTAGTTCGTGGGAGAATGGAGGGTGCCGCCGTAATACTAGGTTCGGCAACTCCATTAGTAACCAGTATCCACGCAGCTGCTGAAAGGCGACTAAAACTTCTTGAACTACCCGAGCGAGTTGAAAACAGACCCATGCCTCATGTTGAGCTGGTAGGTATGAAGGGGCAAAAAGAGATCTTTTCTTCTTCACTTTCTAGTAATCTTACTGAAACATACGAAAACGGGCATCAGGCTATTGTCTTTCTGAACAGACGCGGCTTCGCAACTTTTCTTGTCTGCACCGACTGCGGTAAAACCCTCACCTGCCCTAACTGCAGCGTAACTCTTACTTATCACCGCCAGCGGAGACAAAGCCTCTGCCATTACTGTGACTATGCCGTACCGGCTCCTGGTATTTGTCCCTCATGTGGAGGAGTGACGCTAAGTGAACTTGGTGCCGGCACTGAAAAACTTGAGCACGATCTTAAGGAACTGTTACCAACTGCCAGGATTCTGCGAATGGACAGCGACACCACCTCCGGCAAAGGGAGCCATGAACGACTGCTGTCTCGCATGAACGAGGGAACCGCTGATATACTGATAGGTACGCAGATGATTGCAAAAGGACATGATTTTCCGAAAGTGACGCTGGTAGGTGTGGTGAACGCTGAAGCAAGTCTCGGAATGCCGGATTTTCGTGCAGCCGAACGTACCTTCCAGTTATTGTCGCAGGTCATCGGAAGGGCTGGGCGCGGAGAAACGGCAGGGAATGTAGTAGTACAGGCTTACGACACCACGCATTATGCCATCCGCGCTGCCGCAGAGCACGACGCCTCTGGATTTTACAAACAAGAACTCGAATTTCGGCGGGAAGCTGGCTATCCACCTTATGCATATCTGGCAGCTTTTGCAATTTCCGGATTATCAGAACAGACTGTAGAGAAGCATGCTGACTTGACTGCCCGTCTACTTATGCAGCTCAAATCAGAATTGAAGTTCAGAATTGAAGTACTGGGCCCTGCCCCATCGCCAATCTACCGGCTTCGCAACCGTTTTCGTCGTCAGATCCTGCTTAAAAGTGCAAACCGCAACGATCTTCACCGGTTGCTATCGTTATGGAGACAACAAACCACAATTGTTTCAACAGTGCGAATATCGGTAGATATTGATCCGGTGGATATGATGTAGGAAGCCAGGTAGGGAGAACCTGCTGCAAGACTCTGCTAGATAAAATCATCACACCATTTTTATGTTGAGAGACCTGATATCATGAGCTTTTCCGTTCGCACTACGTTCGGCTTCTGTCTCGGCCTTATCCTACTAACGTTCGTGGTTCTGTGGAGGATAACCGGCAACGGTTTTGTCAACTATGACGATGTCCAGTACATAATTGGCAACCGCCATGTGACCGCTGGTCTGACAGCAGAAAACGCGACGTGGGCGTTTACCTCAACCTATGCATCAAACTGGCACCCCCTCACTTGGCTCTCCCATATGGCGGATGTCGAGATGTTCGGGCTGAACCCGTACAAGCATCACCTCACGAGCCTTCTCTTACATACTGCCAATACCTGCCTTCTCTTTCTGCTCCTGACCGGACTTACGAGGATGAAATGGCGCAGCGTTATGGTTGCAGCTCTCTTTGCAATTCATCCGCTGCATGTGGAGTCGGTCGCCTGGGTAGCGGAGCGCAAGGATCTCCTCGCGGCTTTTTTCGGACTGCTGACCCTTCTCGCTTACACCAGATATGTGCAGCTAAGCAGGATGGCGCTATATTTTACTGCTCTAGGATGTTTCATGCTTGGCCTGCTGAGCAAGCCGATGCTGGTTTCTTTGCCGTTTCTACTGCTCCTTCTGGATTACTGGCCGTTATGCCGCTGTCATTGCAAGGTCATGGCGATTGGCGATTCTCAGCGTCAGAATCGACGAAACAAGCCTTTACTTCGGCTGGCTTTGGAAAAGCTTCCATTTTTTGTTCTTTCGGGGCTATCCTGCGTGATCACCATTTATGCGCAACGAAGCGGTGATTCAATTGCGTCTCTGGCCGACAAGCCGTTGCCGTACCGGTTGGCCAATGCCATGTTCGCATATGTTCGCTATATTGGCAAGACTTGCTGGCCCCATGATCTGGCTGCATTTTATCCCCTCCCCAAAAGCTTTCCGCTGTGGCAATCAGTTGGATCCGGCGTTGTGCTGCTGGTGATTTTACTTCTCGCCTTAGCGATGCGCCGGCGTTATCCATATTTCATTGTCGGGTGGCTTTGGTTCATAGGTTCACTGGTACCGGTCATCGGTCTGGTACAGGTGGGCTTGCAATCAATGGCCGATCGCTACACCTATCTGCCACTAATCGGTATTTTCATCATAGTCGTCTGGGGCGTGTCAGATCTTGCCGAAGAGTGGTTCGGGCGAACCGCTATCCCTGCTTCAGCCGCAACAGCCATTATTATGACATGTTGTGTAATTTCGTGGCAGCAGGTGTGTTACTGGCATTCAAGCCGCAGCCTGGCTAGCAGGATGACAGCGACAAACGACAGTTTTATGGCTCATTATCTGCTCGGCAGTGCTGCATTAGATGAGGGGAAAACAGCGGAGGCCGTGGCAGAAAACACACTATCGCTTGCAGCAAATCCGGGTTTTGCTGAAGCATATTTCAACCTGGGGATTGCCCTGGGATCACAGGGCAGACTGGACGAGGCGCTTCGCCATTTTCATGCGGGGCTAAGATTGAAGCCCGGCTTGGCGGCGGGGCATTACAATCTGGCAATTGCCTTGGAAATGCAGGGAAAAACGGATGAGGCAATTTCACACTTTCGCGAAGCGTTGCATATCGATCCCGAAGATGCCGATTCGCATAACAATCTGGGTTCGGCTTTGACCCGCCAGGATAAGTTTGATGAGGCTACACGGCATTTTACCGAGGCACTGCGCCTAAATCCAGACTTTGCCGATGCCCGTAAAAATTTGGAAATGCTAGCGTTGCAGAAGATAGCCAAGCCCTATTACAAATGATCCTGAACTGCACTTCCCCATTGGTGGTTATAGTTTCGGATATTCTCTGATGTAAAAAGCCCACATTCAATTAGAATGCGGGCTTTTTGTTATACTCTATAAATTTGTGGTTCAGAACATACTGCTAAGACCAAACTCAACAGATGCTTCACGTGGAATAGATTTGTCTTTATATTTTGCTGATTTGGTTGCTACCGCTCCGTCAACGTCAAGACGGAGCCACTTGGGACCTAATGAGAGTCCAAAAGTTCCTACAGCACCTGAAGATGACTCAGCAATGTTGCTGTACATACCCGTCCGAAAAGCAAAGAAACTTAAAGGTTTCAATTCAATACCAGCCGCAAGATTTTGGATTTCATTATCTTTTGCAAGTGTTTTGTTCTTTGTTACGTCAAGGTCAGCTGCGATAGTCAACCAGCTGAACGGAACAATTGCAACCCCCATCCGAACCTGAGGTTCGACCTTCGTTTTGCCGGTGAAACCTGTAGGATTGTCGAATTCTGGAGAGTTCAGATTTTTAGCAACAAATCCTGCATTAAACTGTCCAACAGCCGGCAACTCTTTTCTCCAGGCAACTCCTAAATCCAAACCGACAGAGGTTGAGTTTGATTTTGTATCGTTCATTTTTTTCACAATGTTATCAGAGCCTTTGGACTCCTGGATGCTTAATATGCTGCCGTAAACGGTACCCATAATGACCTTGAATGCTCCACCAACACCTAACTGGCCAAAATTTTTCAGATCAAACTTATAGCCGTATGCAAATGGCACTTCACTTAATAGAAGTCCTTTCACTGCGAGGCTAGTATTATTGTTGTCAATGCTGGTATTTACACCACCAAGAGATTTCCCCAGATCTATCAATGCCTGAGCCAATTGGTCTGTCGGCAAACCGGCTTTATTCGATGCAGCAAGTTGGCTTTCAAGCGCATTAACCACTGTAGCATTACCGCTGAAAGCCAAAAGGATGCTGCCATATTGTGCATCAGAAAATATTTTGTTAGTTGGCCTTGAAGTATAAGCGCCAGCCCCAATGCTTGAAGCGAAAGTCGCAAGTCCAGTACAACTATCAGCAGGCATGATATTGATATTATCAACATTATTTACATACACGTCCATCTCAGAAGTAACAAAGAGTCCCAGCCCATAATTATTGTACTGCAAAGAAAATGCGCCACCAGGGGTTATGACAATCGCCCCACCCCTATTGTCGATGTCTTTTAAAATACCAATAAATTGAACAGCCTCACCAGCTGCCTTGAGAGCAGCAACTGTGCCAGAAGCAGAGCTTACGTTCAAATCCCCCGGATTTTTAAAATCAAGTTTTCCAAGTTTGTCAGCGTTTTCAGCAAGAGCTGAATTTATGTTATAACCCACACCGCCGTTAAATTTTGCGTTAAATGTTTTATCGTAGAATGCGAGACCTGCAGGATTCCAATAGCTTGCAAAAGAGTCTGTTGTTACCGCCACTCCAGCACCACCCATGCCAGTTTTACCAATTGACTGAAAGCTTGACGCCTCAGTCATAGCCGGCAGTGACAGGCTCAAAAGCGCAACTACTGGCAAAAACATCTTAATCTTCATCCTCATCTCCTTTTCAACCTGTTTACTGACAAATTAAGCGTGTACAATATAAATGGAATCTATCTGCTGTCAAGTTGCAAAAGCAGAGTTGCAAAAGCAGAATAATGTTCTGGACAAATATTGTCCATAAGGCGTATCTAGGAATGAACGTTCATTCCGTAATAGGGGTTTAAATGTCAAAACTTGAGAAACGTGATGAGATTGCTCGTGCAGCTCTTGGACTCATTGCGGAAAATGGTTTCCACGGGGCTCCCATGGCTATGATTGCTGAAAAAGCCGGGGTTGGAGCCGGGACAATTTACAGGTATTTTGAAAACAAGGACATACTGATTAACGAGCTGTACCGCGACCTTGAAGAGAGAATTTACCCCATAATTCTTTGCGGATACGAACAAAAGCAAACTATTAGAAATCGGTTTCTCCACATGAATTCAGCAATGTTGCGCTACTTCATTGAAAATCCACTCGATTTCCGCTTTCTGGAACAGTTTCACAATTCTCCGTTTGGAGTTGCGCACCGTCGGGACAAAATTCTTGGAAAAAAGAAAGAGTGCGATATTTTTCTAGAGCTGTTTCGAGAAGGGATTGCACAGAAAATTGTTAAGGATTTGCCGTTGGTTATTCTTTTTGCCCTCTCCTTCGGCCCAATTCTTACCGTAACACGGGATCATATTCTTGGTTTCATAAAGCTTGATGATGTACTGATTGATCAAACCGTTGCCGCTTGTTGGGATGCAATAACAGCCTAATTTAAATATTTACTTTGCCATTACTCCAACTCATCGAGGTATCAAATGCACCAATTGCTCAATAAATTTTATTTATTTATTATTGTAACGGTTATCACTGGTCTGGTTCTCACCGGCTGCAAAAAGGAAAAAACTCCTCCCCCTCCTCCAAGCGGCCCCCCGGAAGTTGGAGTTATCGTAGTCAAACCTGAAAATGTCTCCCTTACAACAGAACTTTCAGGACGAACAGTGCCGCAAATGGTTGCAGAGGTACGCCCCCAGGTAAGCGGCGTTATAAAGAAGCGTACCTTTGTTGAGGGGAGTGATGTGAAAGAAGGTCAACTCCTGTATCAGATAGATCCGGCCACCTTTGAGGCTGCCTTTGCCAGCGCCAAGGCGGTTCAGGCAAGAGTTGAAGCTACTCTGACTTCAGCGCGATTGAATGAGGGGCGTTATCGTGATCTGGTAAAAATCAAAGCTGTCAGCCAGCAGGATTATGACAACATTTATGCAACATTAAAGCAGACAGAAGCTGAGCTTGCAGTGGCTAAAGCTGCCGTCGAAACAGCTAGAATAAATCTGGCCTACACGAAAGTTTCCGCCACAATATCAGGTAGAATCGGACGTTCGACAGTCACTAATGGAGCGCTTGTGACAGCAAATCAGCCAACGGCGCTGGCAACAATTCAGCAGCTTGATTCCATGTATGTTGATGTAACTCAGTCAACTGCAGATCTGCTCAAACTTAAGCAGAATCTGGCCAACGGAGTACTAAAAAAGAGCGGTTCCGCCCAGGTTAAACTGATTCTGGAAGATGGTTCCAAATATCCTTTGCCTGGAACGCTCAAATTTTCAGAAGCTACGGTTGATCAGAGTACAGGCTCCGTAACACTGCGTGCAGTTTTTCCTAACCCAAGTCAGGCTCTTCTCCCAGGTATGTTTGTCAGGGCACTGCTGGAGGAGGGGATCAATGAAAATGCTATACTCATCCCGCAACGTGGTGTCACACGCAATTCAAAAGGCGAAGCAATGGTTATGGTAATTGGAGCCGAAGAAAAAGTGGAACCCCGCCCGATTAAAGTTGTAAGGACAGTAGCCGACAGCTGGCTGGTCAGTGACGGCTTGAAAGCGGGTGATCGAGTCATTCTTGAGGGTTTACAAAAGGCTAGGCCGGGCACACAGGTTAAGGCAGTTCCTTTTGGCAGCGCTCCAACGACGCCTCCAGGGGGCCCACCTCAACCGGCACAACCAGCAAAGAAATAAAGGAGTCGTTCCATGCCTAAATTTTTTATTAATCGCCCGATTTTTGCCTGGGTGATCGCCATAATGGTGATGCTGGTAGGTCTGTTATCTATCAAGAGACTACCGGTGTCCCAGTATCCGCCTATTGCGCCGCCACAGATCACAATTAATGCAATCTATCCCGGCGCATCAGCCCAGACCGTTCAGGACACTGTTACTCAAGTAGTTGAACAGAAACTAAACGGCATCGATAATCTTATATATATGTCCTCCACCAGTGATTCAGCCGGTGCGATAGCTATTAACCTGAACTTCAGGGCAGGAACGGATCCGAACGTTGCACAGGTACAGGTACAAAACAAACTGCAACTCGCCGTGCCGCTCCTCCCGCAGATCGTCCAGCGGTCCGGGATTCAGGTGGTCAAGTCCACAAAGAACTTTCTGATGATGGTCGGCATCGTATCGGAAGACGGCACCATGACGCGCCACGCCCTGACTGACTATCTTGTTGCCAATGTCCAGGAAATTGTCAGCCGTACCGAAGGGGTTGGGGAATTAACCGTTTTTGGCTCACAAAATGCCATGCGGATCTGGTTGAATCCATCCAAACTAAACAACTTTCACTTAACTACTAATGAAGTGATTGCCGCCCTGCAAACCCAGAACGCACAGGTTTCTGCAGGACAGTTCGGTGGAAATCCCTCGGCACCCGGTCAACAGCTAAACGCGACAATAACCGCTAGAACACTTCTCCAGACTACGGAACAGTTTGATGCCATTATTCTGCGCACCAACAGCGACGGCTCTACTGTCAGATTGAAGGATGTAGCCGAATGTAAAATAGGCACCGAAAATTACGATGTCGAAGCCCGATACAAAGGAAAACCTATCGGAGGCATGGCTATCCGCCTGGCAGCCGGAGCCAATGCCCTTGATACCGCCAACAGAGTCAAAGCAAAGATGACTGAGCTCGAAAGATTTTTTCCAGGCGGCGTAAAGGTAGTTTATCCCTACGACAGCACACCTTTTGTCAAGATTTCCATCGAAGAGGTCGTCCAGACACTGCTTGAGGCTGTATTTCTGGTTTTTGTCATAATGTTCCTCTTCCTGCAGAACATTCGTGCCACTCTGATTCCCACAATAGCCGTGCCGGTAGTACTGCTCGGAACTATGGGAGTTCTTTCAGCGGCCGGATTCTCTATCAATACTCTCACCATGTTTGCTCTTGTTATTGTCATCGGTCTGCTGGTTGATGACGCCATTGTGGTTGTAGAGAACGTAGAAAGAATAATGAGTGAGGAGGGGTTGCCGCCCAAAGAAGCAACAATTAAGTCCATGGGGCAGATTACAAGTGCCCTCTGGGGTATTGCAACTGTGTTGACAGCGGTTTTTCTGCCGATGGCTTTTTTCAGCGGTTCTACCGGTGTAATCTACCGTCAGTTCTCTATCACCATTATCTCCGCTATGATTCTATCTGTGCTGGTTGCCATGACCTTGACCCCTGCGCTTTGCGCCACTCTGCTCAAACCTGTGGCAAAGGGTCACAGCCCTGGTGAATCCGGCTGGTTCAAAGGGTTCTTTCGCATATTCAACAAGGTGTTTGACTTCTGCCGGGCAAAATATGAGGGCATTGTTGGACGATCATTTAATAAACCGTTACGTTATCTGTTCGTCTACGGTGCTATAGTTGCTGGAATGGTCTATCTCTTTCAACAGCTTCCAACCTCTTTTCTGCCGGATGAGGATCAGGGTTTTCTCATTTGCCAGATCCAGCTCCCGGCCGGTGCAACCATGGAGCGAACTCTGAAAGTTGTCGAACAGCTTGAAAAACACTTTTTAGAGAAGGAAGAAAAGACCGTAGAGGCGGTCATTACAGTTGCAGGCTTCAGCTTTGCAGGTCGAGGGCAGAATATGGGGCTTGCCTTTGTAAGGTTGAAGGATTGGAAATTCCGCCAGTCACCTGCCTTGAAAGCATCCGCTATTGCCGGTCGTGCCATGGGTGCTTTTTCCAGATTCAGGGATGGTATGGCATTTGCCTTTTCGCCGCCTGCTGTAATCGAACTAGGACAGGCTAACGGGTTTGACTTCATGCTTCAGGATCGCGGTGGCCTCGGACATGAGAAGTTGATGGAAGCTCGCAATATGCTGCTTGGCATGGCAATGAAAAATCCGAAACTTAAAGCGGTACGCCCAAACGGTCAGGATGATTCACCTCAGTTCAAACTTGACATTGATGATGTTCGTGCGGGAGCGCTAGGAGTTCCACTGACCAGCATAAATGAAGTTCTTGCAACCGCATGGGGAAGTTCATACGTCAATGACTTCATCGAAAATGGCCGGGTCAAGAAAGTGTATCTCCAGGCCGATGCAAAATTTCGTATGCTGCCCGAAGATATAAGCAGTTGGTATGTACGAAACAACAAGGGCGAAATGGTACCGTTTTCGGCCTTTGCCACATCGCGATGGAAATACGGTTCACCTCGACTGGAGCGATACAACGGGATTCCTTCTGTAGAAATAATGGGGCAAGCTGCTACCGGGATAAGCACCGGTGAAGCGATGAAGGAGATGGAGGAAATGGCCGCCAAGCTACCACCTGGTTTTGGTTTTGAGTGGACCGGCCTTTCTTATGAAGAAAAGAATGCGGGAGCTCAGGCACCGCTGCTCTATGCCATATCATTACTGGTGGTGTTTCTAGCTGTTGCTGCTCTCTATGAAAGCTGGACGATTCCATTCGTCAATCTGCTTATGATACCACTTGGACTTGTCGGAGCTATCGCAGCTGTTTCATTGAGGACATTGCCTAACGATGTCTATCTTCAGATCGGCCTTCTGACCACAATAGGCCTCTCAACAAAAAATGCCATTCTGATTATCCAGTTTATAAAGGAGCAGATGAGTCAGGGGCACGAACTGGTTGAAGCAACTTTGTCTGCCGTAAAGATTAGGCTCCGCCCCGTCATCATGACCTCGCTGGCATTCTTTTTCGGCACCCTGCCACTAGCACTTACCAAGGGAGCCGGCGCAGCAGCTCAAAACGCTATCGGTACTGCAGTTACTGGTGGTTTGCTAACAGCTACCTTCATCGATCTAATCTTTATTCCATTCTTTTTTGTGTTGGTTTCGAGATTGTTCGGAAATAAAAAGAAAAGACCGGACGGGCAACTTGCTGCTGCCAAAGATGTTCTGGAGGTATCCTGATATGAAATCTTTACACCGGATGACATCTCACGGTTTTCCGCTTGCTGCTTTACTATTCCTTGCCGGCTGTTCCACAATGGCACCAAAATATTCAAAACCGGTTTCTCCGGTTCCAGCAGTATGGCCAAACACGCCTGCTGCAAAGAGTGAAACCGTAAAAAAATCCGAGAAACCTGTTGCAAACATTCCATGGCAGGATTTTTTTGTCGATACTTCTTTGCGTAAACTGATAGCCTTGGCACTTGAGAATAATCGTGACCTAAGAGTTGCCGCACTCACTATTGAACGATACCGTGTTCTTTACCAGATTCAGCGTGCCGATCTCCTGCCGAAAATTGACGCATCTACTGGAGCAGCAATTCAGCGAATCCCTGAAGACCTCTCCGGCAAGGGAAAGTCACTGACTACTCATCAGTACAGTGCCGGACTTGGCGTCAGCTCCTATGAGCTCGATCTTTTCGGTCGTGTGCGAAGCTTGAAGGATCAGGCTTTGGAGCAGTACCTCGCGACTGAACAGGCCAGTCGCGCTATAAAGATCAGCCTGATTTCACAGGTTGCCGCTGCTTACCTTTCTCTGGCCGCAGACCGCGAACGGCTGAAACTTGCTAAAGAGACTCTGGCAAGCCATCAGGAATCCTACAATCTTGTCAGCCGACGCTACGAAGTCGGTGTGTCCTCAGCGCTCGATCTGCAGCAGGCTCGAAGCAGCGTTGAAGCAGCGAAGGTTGATATTGCTCTATATACCAACCAGGTTGCTCTGGACGAAAATGCGCTAGCTTTGTCAGTAGGTTCTCAAGTGCCGTCAGAGCTCCTGCCAACAGCTCTTTCTGAAACACTCACCGCTTTAAAAGATGTTCCACCAGGCTTATCGTCAGAAGTACTACTTCTTCGTCCGGATATTCTTCAGGCAGAGGGTCAGCTTAAAGCGGCAAATGCAAATATTGGTGCTGCTCGTGCCGCACTCTTCCCACGCATCACGCTCGTTTCGTCCTTAGGCCTGGGCAGCGACGAACTTGGAGGACTATTTAAATCCGGTTCTTTAGCCTGGAATTTTGCGCCAAAAATTTCCCTGCCTATCTTTGATGGCGGGAGTAACAAGGCAAACGTAAAAGCGGCAGAGGTGAGTCGGGATATTATGGTGGCACAATACGAAAAGGCTATTCAAACTGCGTTCAGAGAGGTTGCTGATGCCCTGTCCCGGCAAAATACGATAGACGAACAACTTTCTGCTCAGCAGTCACTCACCGACGCAACAAACGAAAGGTACTCTCTTTCACTTGCCCGTTTCGAAAAAGGAGTGGATAGTCATCTGAACGTCCTTGACTCCCAGCGTTCCCTCTACAGTGCCAGACATGGGTTGATTGGAGCCAGGCTCATAAAATTGGCTAACATGGTGACTCTCTACAAGGTATTGGGTGGAGGTGGCGAATAACTGCCTGAATAGATTTAGTTTAGGTGTTTAGTCCCACGATGTGCTGGTATAATATATTCACACTGCATCTAAATTCTCCTATTGTGGTTGTGACTAACGGTAATGAGGCGCCGAGCTGCTGCCGCCGAGTTGTTGAATGTTGTCTATTCTCTTGTACAGTATGACCTCACTCAAAACAAACTGCCCGCTGTTTCTCCTGCCCCCTTTGCCCTTTCTTCATTGGTTCTCTTGTGCTTTAGGTAGCCTCCCGCAAAACTCCCCGCCGCCGTGATGACAAGAGGCAAGGCTATAATGATTGGAAAATGTCCCAAATTCAGGTTTTCAACCAGAATTTCTGAATTCAAAGCTAAAGTAGGTAATGCAACCGCAGCTGAGAATACATACCAGTATCGGTCGATGATGCCTGTGAAGAACCAAGCAACAAGAAAACATGAGGCACTAGCCATGGTGCTAAAAGCAAGGCCAGCCAGTCCATTCCAAGATGCTGCAAAGGAAAGGAACATAATGACTAGTCCGCAGACACCAGACATGACGGTGAAAAATGCAGTTATCATGATTTTTTCCATTTTTCATCCATTCAACGGTTTGGCAGAACAGCGGCGGTTTT
>CAJBRY010000461.1 GCA_903958085.1 uncultured Geobacteraceae bacterium | reverse complement strand
GGTAACCCGGGGAGATGGACTCTTTTTTACGATGGAATAGAAACCCGCACGGAGTGTTTCCCTAAAAATTGCGGAACCTGTCTTTCTGTTATTTCGGCGCTATGAGCTTTCTTGTGGATAGAGTGCCAGTTTCCCGAGAAAGAACAGGATGGCGATGCGATAACTGGAGAAGCGCCTGAATCCATGTGCGCAGGCTTTGATATGCTGTATACGACTATTCAAGCTCTCGGCCATCGCATTGGTACGATGGTGCCGTAAGTAGGCCAGCAGGCCGGGCAGATGTCTCTTTAACATATCTGCCACTTTGGTGAGATGCGTGTTTCCGAGGGAGACTGCGTCCTCATACCATTGAGTGAAGAAAAGATGGCCATCATCTACAGTCTTGCAGGCAAAGAATGAGCGAAAGGTCTCTTTGAATGACCAGACTTTGGCTGTGGCCAAGTCCTGATCCCGAAGGTCGGCAAATCGTTCGCGTTGAGTGTCGGTGAAGTTGTCCGGCCCTTTTAGCCAAAGGTATTTACTGTTTTTGAGGGTGGAACAGTCCTGTTGGAGTAGCGTCTTATGCTCGGTCCGCCGGGTTTTATCCACGGCGGCGTTGAGGTATTGGGCGGTGTGAAAGCGGTCATGGATGATATCTGCTTGAGTCATGATTGTCTGAGCGGCATTCATGAAGGCTTCCCACATGTCCATGGTGATCGAACGCACGCCGTTGCGCTGGGCGACGGTGAGGGTCTCGGTAAGCAAGGCGCTTGTGGCATCTTTCGTGCGGGTTTCGCATACATCGAGGACACGATCTCGGTTGGCATCGCCCAGCACAGTCATGTACTGGTGCCCATGCTGGAAGCTTTTCTCGTCGAGAGTGAGATGATCAATCACCTCGTCTTCGTCTCGACGTTTGAGTCCACGGAGAACCGCACGCTCCATGAGATCATGAACCTGACTGGAGGTGAGTCCCAGGAGGCCGGCTGTTTTAGCTTGAACCTGGGTCGCGAGGAGAACGTCAATCGCAAAGCGCTCAAACAGGAGTGTAAATCGGGAATGCGGCACGCTCCAGGGCACGTCGGCGGTCTGAACACCGTGGGTCGTGCAGTTGACCCGGGGTACTGCTGCGACCAAGTAAGTATGGAATTGGCAACTGTCAAGATGCCGCCAGATACGCTCCTCGCGGTGATCGTAGAGCGAGGCAGACTTGCCACATGTGGGACAGCACCAGGTCGAATCAGGTGCTTCCACAAGATAAACATACACGGCGACCTCCTCCATGTTGAGGGAAACATGGTCCACGGTCCACGGGGATTTGATGCCCAATAGTTGACGATAAAGTTCAATGTCTTTCATGCGGTAGAGTATAGGGGATTTGAGGAAAATAGACAAGGGCAGCACTGCTGACGGATCGAAGAGGATTGAGGATTTGACAAATCGCCTATGATAGAGGATAAAGTGATCCTTGGTTTGGGCTAGACTTGTGCGTGTGAGCGATAGTGTTCATCCACAAACTTCCCCATTGCGCCCATTTTCTGGAGCATACCGGCCGTTGGAAATACGCTTTACATAAATGGGCAAGATGGCCTCAAGGATTCCTGGGAAAACTGGTCCTTGATCCAAGTGTAAAGCTTTATGCTCCATTGATATGCGATGGAGAAGGGAAAGTCATTGTTCAGAGAGGGGTGATTATCGGTACCAACTTGATTGTAAGGCCCAATGCTATTGTCATCTCAACTATCCCACCGAACACTCTTGCCGGTGGGATTCCGGCAAGAGTGTTCCGAAACATCTTGGCACCATGATTTTCAAACAATGAACATGATTTGTGT
>CAJBRY010000460.1 GCA_903958085.1 uncultured Geobacteraceae bacterium | reverse complement strand
GTGACTATAAACTGATGTAGTGAAATCGAAGGCGTTAATAATAGCTAAAATCTCTTTTTGCATCTCTGTTTCTGTCTCGCCAACAGAGTTAAACGAAATGCATAAAGTATGATCGTTTAGCCATATAAAATATGAGGCATGTCCAGTCTCTTTTGAAAGCTTGTCGTTAAGATATTGAAAAATTTTATCTTTATGGTTGATTTCTTTGGTAGTAGGCGAATGTGCGAATGGTATTGAGGACATTGACGTGTTTAGAGCCCTTACGAAGTCAGCAACTTCTGGATGCGTCCCGTCTGAAGGTTTATAAACAATCAAGTTCATTCCATATTTTTTTCTAAACGATGAGATCTTAAATTTAGACTGCTCTGATATTAAAGCATAATGGGAAATTGGCATGTCGTTGTTAATAGTTTTAAGATATTCCAAAATCACATCAATATGAGGATCAGACAGTGAAAATCCCAAGAAAATGAAAGTTTTTGTACTTAGTAAACTTGTGAGAAGTTGTCTAGTGTTGGTGTTGCTATATATTATTCTTTGGTAATCACTTGTTGTCAGGACGATGCTACTCTGATCAAGAATATCCCCGTGTATCTTCATAACGACAGGATGGCCCTTTGAAATTGACCTCATTATTTCTGGCGCATTGTTATTTGTGCCAACGCGGTATAAACCTTTGCCGCCTACCTCTGGAATACGGTCATAGTTCGTTGTCAGGATTATTTTCGGATACATCCCTAGCAGTTCTGAATATGCAGCTGGGATATCATCTGGTTTAAACGCTTTATCGAACTGTTGTTCCATCAAGTCTCTGTAACCTGCTGTGCCGATGGCTTCAACGCATGCTTCAGCTACATCCAAATATTGCTCACCTTTTTCAACATATTGAATAAGTTCATCTTTGTTGTAAGGCAATCCTGCACGGTCTGCGATTTTTATCATCTCCAAAAGCAGTGATGGCCATCCGGGGAACAATGGTCGAGATAGCCCGGCTCCAACAAAAAATGCAAATGATTCGGGCTGTGCTTGATATCTGCTCACTAACTCATTGAATAAGTCACGGTCTTCAATCGGCATTGCTGAACTCCTTCTTCAATTATTTCATCTAACTCGGTTATATACGGTTTCCCTATATAAGCAACTTGTCACCTATATAGGATGCTTATTACCTATATAAGCAACCTTCATGGTTACCTATATAAGTTGTTTTTTGCACTGCTGAATCGACTATTATATCTACCTCCGTTCCAGTAATTCGGGGGCTTATACATACGTTACTTCCATATCACATTAACCTACTCATACAAAACAATAGTAAGCATCCCCCACCAGAGGTGGGGGCTTTCAAAACCGTGAACCGCTCGAAGCGGTGTTTTCAAAAGATTATCTGACCACCGGTGGTGGTCATGCTTCGGTCAATAGCGTCAATTGATCCAAGCGTTTGTCTTCGTCTTCCTGGCCTCTGATGTAGTTGGCAATCATTTCTTCATCTGCGCCAACGGTTGATACATAGTACCCGCGTGCCCAAAAGTGCATGCCGGAATAGTTTTTCTTCTGACCAAGGTACATTCGGGCAATATAGATGGCGCTTTTACCCTTGATGAAACCGATCACCTGTGCAACGGAGTATTTTGGTGGGATCGATATCAAAATGTGAATATGGTCAGGTTGAAGATGCCCTTCCAGTATCTTGCACTCTTTCTGTCTCGCAAGACTGTGTAACAGGTCGCCAAGATCCTTTCGAATACGACCAAACAGAACCTTGCGCCGGCATTTGGGAATCCATACAATATGATACTTGCAATCCCATTTCGTGTGACATAAACTTTGTGTGTCGTCCATTGAAGCCTCCTTTTCGTGTACTTTGAGCGGTTCACGTTAGGGAGGCTTCTACATATTTCAGGAACTGTCAAACTATTGGGGTCCCCCACCAGAGGTGGGGGATTACCTAAAAGAATTTACGCACGCCTCAAAAGGTTGGAATTCGGCCGGGATCCCAGCCCGCCGAACCAACCTTGGGGGCGCGAACGGTAGTGAGCGCAAGTGCGTAATCCAGAATTCTGCCGGTTCACTCATAGTTGCACCCCGAGTCCAGCAATGCATTCCCACCCATCTGCTTCGAGCAACGGCACCAGTTTACCCTTTAGGACATCCCGGCATGTAAGCGGCGACAGACCTGAAAAAACACCACAAGGTTCCTCTCCTCGTTCAAAGTGTCCCATGAAAGCGTTAATGACTTCAATTGGGCATTTTCTATCGAGAAGGTTTGACCGAAGATAATGGCGGCTTGAGTTAAACGGCAGGGCATATATTGGCGTCATCCTTTTTCCAAGCAGCGCAGGACCAAGAGGCTTAGCTACGTATTCATTTCTATATCTATCAAAATTAGTAAAAAACATGTATCGCCCTGGAGCATCTCTTCGTGGCCGATCAAGCATGGAAAATAGTCCTGGGATAAGAATGCTGAAACGGTACAGTGCATTTTGCTGGTGCTCCCGGAAGAGTTTCAGTTGACTTAGGCACACGGGAGGTATCCAGATCAGACGTGAATTATACCCATCCTCGTTGTCCTTGTCTGACAGCACAGCAAAACCGGAATCCCAATCAATTTCTGCCGCAGAAAGAAATGGATCGCGAATCGCTCGAAATCCTGTGCAGAAAGCAATAAGGAATGCGGTATAGCGACTCATATTGTTATGCAAACGCATTAACTTCAGGATGCTTGAATCGCATTTCATTGCGTTATTTAGTGAAGTTTTAAGCTCAGTTACCAAGTTAGCGACCGTTTGCCGAGTCGGTCTAAAGGGAGAACCAACATAGTCCGTGTGATTTGTCGTACTACAATACAGCGGTATTTCATTAATCCGTTGTTGATTCACACGTGGGCGCTCTCTCATATGACGTTCTCTGATATCCTTGCATACCTCCATGTAGAGAGCCTGCAGGTCCTTAACAGATAGCGATGTGTAAAATGAAGGGTTGCGCCCAAGAAAATGTTCCCTGCCAATGATATACATAGCAGCAGTCAGGTCTGCACCATTTTGCTGAGATATTTCATCAAATATATAATCTGAAATCCGGTTTGCCGTCAGTCTAGTTGCGTATTGTCCATTAACTCGAGAAAAAAATCCGCTCAACATTGTTTGGCGGATTCAAGTCTGAAGTGCAACAGCCAGTGGTGGTTTGGTATAACACATTTCCACCCCGAATAACACCTCATGCGGCGACCTGAATCCTAATACTTTACGTGGTCTGTGATTTAGCC
>CAJBRY010000459.1 GCA_903958085.1 uncultured Geobacteraceae bacterium | reverse complement strand
TCAGATGGAAGCATATTTAATCGAATTAAAGCCCGCTCGCATTGATCGAAATACTGCACCAAATAAACTGGTTATTTTTGAAGAGAAACTATCTGAGCTCCGATTGCTTTATAAATCTGCTCCATTTAGCGATTCACAGGTCGCGTCTATAAAAAACCTAAAAGATAGTGCGGAGTATCTTAGGACAAGAAAATTAAAACCACCTGTAAGTGAAGCTGAACGGAAAAAACAGTTGTTAGAAGCGATGACGCATATTCAAAGTCGTGAACCTTCAACTATAGAAAAAGAAGCATATGGTGGTTTATATAGTTCTACAGATGGCCAGTAACTCGTGGCTGATGCGTTTAGAAATTAAATATTTTAGAGAGTACTCACCCCCAATAAGCTTTATCGTGGGGACCAAGGGCAATAAACTTGATAGTGTCGTCAAGGCAGTCAGGACAATCTGCGCAGAGAACAATGGCATCGTCCCCCTTCTTTCTGCAAGTTGCGCAGTAAAGGAAAATAATCAGAAAATTGCGTTTGACGGGACAACTGTAAAAACCACGAAAGTTTCCTTTGAGCGGTTCACCCAGAGTCACAGGGCTTTCGCAGATCATATTCACTTTTTTTCGTACAGCTTCTTTTATTGAACTGTGTTTTTTTAGAGAAGCGGCAAAATCATCACTAAAAACAAGATTCATTTAAAGACCTCATCATAACTGTGCCAACTAACGTTACCTGCTTTAACTCGCTCAATTGTGCTTAAAAGCGAATCAGAAAAATCAGGATCTGCCAGTATTGTTTCAGTAGGGTCATTCTCTTTAACCCGCTTCAGCTTTAAAGCGAATTGGGTAAAGACTTCGGAAACAGTTGTTCGCTGGGTTTCAGCATATTCCTTGATAAAGTCAATTAAGTCTGCATCAAGAGTAAGATTGATTCTAGATTTTTGCATAGCGCACCCCCTAAGTGTCATGTTATGCGCACAGTATACGCCTTGTCAAGTTAGTAAATTACGACAAGAGAAATATTCAACAAACGGCAGCACCGGTCAGCGGGAAAAGCCCCCGCCGAGCCGGTGTGCCTTATCACGTTAGACCCAATAAAGAAGGAATATGAAAACATCAATTTTCATTCGACCACCAGGAGTATTCATCTTCATAATGGCCGCGATTTGGGCGTTACCATTTGCAGTACAATCAATAATTGAAAACCCCCATGAATATAAATCACATTTTTATCATGTCGTATTCTTCGGCATTCCTGCAATAACGGCTATCATTCTGAATCTAAACAGCAAAATAGTGGAACGATGGACACTCAATGAAATATGGAGTCGAGTATTCATTGTCTGCGCTGGATATGGAATCTCATCGATTGCTACAGTGCTTGTAGTAATGGATTGGGGCTTTTACGGTGGTGATGCAGGCGGAAGCTATGCATTGTTTCTGTTGCCATCCGTCGCGTTATATGCAGGGATTGGTATTTGCATAGGTGTCCTAATGACAGTAATCAGGCGGCTTAACAGAAAAGAGGTCTAACAAGGAAGCAGCAGCGGCCTAAAAACGCCGCTGTACTGCCAAGCCGTTGAATCGATAAATAAATGATAATTATCTACTTGAAAATACTTGCTCCATTGCCCCTGCTGTTCTTTGCTATTTGGGGATTAAGCAAAAAAATATAGGCTGAAAAATGGCAATACATTTTTCCAGCGACTCATTTTCTTTTTACGGCTTTCCTGACTGTGTTTACCTTCACAAGTAACAATGAATGGAGCATGATTTTCTGGTTTCCAATCATGGTAATTGATTTCCCATCATCTTTATTGGCGTTTATGATTCCGCCATTGCTTGTAATGTTTGGGACAATTCAGTGGTATCTCATTGGACTTGCAATAGATTCTAAAATAGAGAAATCCAGATTAAAGATAATCGTGGAACAATGATCTAACACTACCGCTGGAGATCAAATTTGAAGCAGTTATCAATAAAAGCATCAATACTAGTTTTGCTATTAACCTGTGGCGGTTGCATGTCGATCGTTCAAACAATAGAGCATGAAAGACCAGAGGTTTATATCGGGACCAAAACAGATTTTGAAGCATTAGGCTATTTTGGAACTAGCGAGAGTGCGTGGGCAATATTAGGGTTATTTGATCTACCATTTAGCCTAGTTATGGACACAATCTTCTTGCCATATACAATCTCGAAGACCACATCGAATAATGAGAATCAATCCAACCAGAAAAATGCACCTGACCTAAAGACCGTCAGGTGATTTTCCGCACCGTTGATTTATGTCAAGAATTCTAATGTTTGAAATATTATTATCAGGTGTCGCAATATTACTACACTGCTGGATATATTTTCTTAGCAACGGTTTTCCTATAAATCAATGAGTTAGTATATAAAACCTTGAAAAAAATGTACTAATAATGCAAAAGCCCCGTAAAAATATGGGGCTTCAGCTAGTGTTAGACTTATGTAGTTGTAATTTCAGTCTTTAAATAGCTTTTATTACCTCAGTATTCCAGACGGAACAAATATCTTGCCGAGCAGCTTCAATATCATTCCGCAATTGTTCTAGTGTAGTAGCTTCTGATTTCCTGACTTTCAGATCAGCCACCTTCTTCAAAGCACTGGGAAGCGAAGCAAAGAATTTATATGCCTCCCATTCAGAAGTCACTATTC
>CAJBRY010000458.1 GCA_903958085.1 uncultured Geobacteraceae bacterium | reverse complement strand
GACCATCGAGAAGCCCGCGTAAAGAATCGCTGAGCCAATTGAAAACACAATGCCTAGCATGGCACTATTCGGTGCGAAGATTGAATACGTGGAGCCGTGTTCCATGACAATAAGTGTGGTTCCTAAGATAGCACCGGTGAGTACGAGTAGGAGTTGCGTATCGGCTTGCTCATGCTTTCTTGCAACTGAGATCGCAGTCACGATAACCGGTGGAAGGCACAGGGCAATCAGGGTTGGTACTGCGGCACCTATTTGCTCTATGCCAAGAAACCAAAGCAGGACGTAGCCTGCCATGGCAACGCCCGCCACAAGTACGGTACCCAGCAAGGGGCGCAATCGCGACCACAAGATGCCCCGACCGAAGACTGCCAGGAGTACTATCGCCCCAATGGCGAACCGCCAGAAGGAGATGTTCTCTGGCGTGAAGCCGTGCTTTTGTACGAGCACATTCACGACCAGTGCACCCGTGCCCCAGAGGACGCCGGCACCACAAGCTGCGGCAAACGCCAAGCCAACTGAAGAGGTGTGTATGTCTGACTGCGAATCTTGAGTGACCATGATTGAATGACGCCTAACTTGGTTATATACGGTTTCCCTAGTCTCTGGCGGCGGCTGTGATTGTCCAGTGCGTATCGACATTCATACGATCAACCTCACTGCGGATATTTAGCGCACAAATCCCAGAATCTCTTCGACTTCATATTTTTGTTTCACCAATCCGAGCCTCATTGCCGGCGTTGAGTAGGTCTTTATAATCTGTCCGGGCTTGCGCTTCACCTCTCCCAGGAGAAGCTTTCGAGGTCTCACATTTGAAGTTTCATGACTGTAGTTATGGTAGACACGAAAGATCTCGAGAATTTTAACAATTGATGCAGGGTTGTAGGGACTATAACCAAACCATCTGCGGCCTGTCGAGCTGCTGCTGTCTATTGGACGTTCCAATAACGAAATGCGTCGGCGCACCTGCATAAAAAACCGGTCAATGCCGAATAGTGATGCCCGCAGCATTAGCTTGGCAAGATGGAAGTTGCTGTATGATCTACCACCGGTATCAGTGAGCCAAGAAACAGCCTTCTCTGGTTCGTTCTTTGGCGGAGCAGGGAACAAGAACCACTTATCCTTAAACGAGCCTGAAAAGAAAAACTGGTCCTTTGAGATGTTTTCCTCCAATAATAGTGCCCGCAGGCTTTGGTCGGAAAGATCTTTGTACGAAGAGTCTCCATTCCGAAATTCGTCCAAGGTATAACGGCCTCTCGCCATTGCAACGTTTTTCTGCGAAATAGTCATCTCCTTGTTAATTTTGACATAGAAGGCATCAACGCGTTTATCCAGGATATCGTCAACGAATGCAGCCAAGCAGGCGGCCCTTATTCCGGATTCCTTTTCTATGTAGATTCGTATCTTTTTTGTTTTTGCTAACAGGTGCCTCAGAAACATGAAGTGCCCATACATTGTATATTCGCCATGAATCTGCATGCCAAGCTTTGGCAACTTCACTTCAGAAGTCATCTCCTCAAACGACTCAATATCCTCCCTGAGTTCAGTCTCCGCATAGGACTCTTCGATACTTTCAGACAATCCGAGTTTGCGTTTCGATTTGATTGATTTGGATTTTGAAAGTGCTTCTGCAAAATCAGGAGCCAGCCAATATCTTGCAAACTTCCGGAACGGTGGCTTGGCTTCAAAATCACCACAAGTTTCAGCCTCCACTTCGATATTACCTCTGACAACCTCTGGATCTATATTCAGATGCATTCCGAAAACAAACCCTGATCGGTTATCAGCACTGCCCAGTGCATGAATCACGACGTTGCGCTTATCCTTGGAGTCCGTCCAGTTAACTACATAATCTTGGCGGTCTACTGATATCTGTAGGCGCTTGATTGGCAGG
>CAJBRY010000457.1 GCA_903958085.1 uncultured Geobacteraceae bacterium | reverse complement strand
TTATTTTTGAATATTTGTGCCACTAAACGCCAAAAGTAAGTCAATTTTAGACACCACCCGAATTATTGGAATTTGGACAAATATATCGGCTACGGACACAAGGCGGAACACCCAATGGTGGTGCGGGTCTGTTGATTGTGTCCGGTTTTCGGACACAGTGGACTGGATGAGTTTTGCAGTCTGGCTCTATCGAAAACTTCAGGAAGAACATGCCTTAAAAACAAAATTCGAAGTGTTTCGCTTTGTGTGGGTAGCCCAACAATGCACATTCTCGAGTCAAAATCATGAACAAAAAAAGGGGGGAAAACCGGAAGGTGCCTGTCTTTGTCCAAAGTCCAAAACAACAAATTGAAACAATATTAACTTTTTCTTAAAATTGTCTTACCTCATAATCGGAGGAAAAGTAAGGCAGTAAATTCCAATATCATTGATGCGTACTTAATTTAAACTTAATTCTCAATCAGTTATAACCATATCTGAGAAAATAGCTTCCAAATAGCTTACAATGTTCCCGTATTCACAAGCTCAACCCGTCGATTGGCTGCTCGACCAGCGTCGGAATCGTTGGAATCAACTGGTCGACTTTTTCCATAGCCCACAGTTTTCAGTCGTCTGGAATCAATACCAAATCGGTTGGCAAGAAATTTTTTAACGCTGGCTGCTCGTCTCTCTGATAAGTTTTGATTATATGCATCGCCGCCCTTCGCATCTGCATGGCCCTCAATGGTGATAACGCAGGCTTTCAGTGAATCTGAAGACAAAGCTTTACCTATTTCATCCATTTGTGCAAAAGAGGTGTTAGAAATTTCTGCACTGTTGAATTCGAAATGAATCGACAGTGCAATTTTGGGTCGTGTTTTGGGTTTATACTGAATGCCCCTTGTCAATTCCGTAGGTTCCTCTTTCAACCGGGCCTCGATCACATCCGACCCAATAACTTTTAGACTTCGGGTTGCTTCCGGGATACTGGCCTGACAGCTTGCGAGTCGTTCTTTGATCCGGGGAATATCCGATTTCAAATCGGAATATTTATTCTGAACACTGGGCGATTGATACAACATCAATACTTCGTTGTACATAGCTGCTGATAGGCTGTACTGCCGCCGCTGAAAATAAATATCAGCCAATCCGATGTAAGGGTAAGGGAACCGTTGATCCGCATGAATGGCCCTGCGATAAAGCTCGGTTGCATCCTTTAGTTTACCCTGCTCCTCTAAGATAACTCCAAGGTTATTCAGACCTTTCGGAAAATCAGGACAGCGTTGAAGCAACTGAGTCAGCTTATCAATTTGCTCCAACGGTGTTGAAGCAGACATAGCGATTTCCAGTTCTGCTTCGGTATTGTCGCAACTCTGACCAAAAGCCGAAAAAGGAAATATCAGCATTAGCAGTACTCCAAAAACCACCATGCTCCTCATAAGGATCTCCTGTTTAACAGCCATGCCCTGAACAGGCAAAACAAAGATGAAAATGTCATTACGTGCTTTGAGCCAAGACAATCTGAGCTTTTAGACACACCAACCCAATCCCCCCATCAGGGAGTGGGAGTTTAACGGAAAATACAGTTTTTGACAGCACTCAGTATAAACAATCTGTCACTTCCCATTAATTTGATATCGAATCCGTTTTTGAGAAATATTTAATTTTTGGGCTGTTTGAATGCGGCTGCTCACTTTTTTTAATCCTTCGCTGCTATCTGACAGCTCGATAAAAGGCTGGTGGCTGAAATCGGTTGGAAACAGTTCAAACGGCTGATCTGAAATAAAAGCAATCACTTCTTCCTGTCCGGCGGGCCCTGAGACTTCAAGCGCCATTTCTGCACTATCATCCACGACCACATAGGTTTGACCGGCATGTACCAATGGTTTGGTCTGATAGCGATTGGGGAACAATTGAACCACTTTTCTGTCTGTTGTCAAACCAATGATGACGACATGACAGTCTTTGTCAGACTTGAAATAATAATGGATGCGATCACCGATGAGAAACTGGTTTTGATCTGTCCACAAAGACAGATCGGCGGGTGTTGTATTTAGGCCCAATGCAGTCAGCAGGGATACGACTTTGTCATACCCCATGATGTTTCCAGTTGTTTCCATCTTTTTACTCGAAGAAGGCGGCACAGTTGCCTGAGAAGGATGCATTTTCTGTTGAATGACAGCCGATGGAATATCTTGAGACCCCTGCGCTGTAGCTGCTAAGGACTTTTCCGGCGAAAAGGTTTCCGGCAATGCAACCTGATTTGACGATTTCTGTGATTCCTCTTTGATTGTCAAGAAGCGATCTGAGTCTAAAGGAACAGATATATACAAACTCATATAAGTGTTTGAATCAATCGAGGCCTGTGCGCCGGTTTTTCGTAATGCCGCCTGGGTCTTTTCATCGAGTTGTCCGGTTATCATCAGATCATGATTGTGAAGGTAAAGCAGGCGTTGTATTGCAGCAGTTCGTTGTTGCGCGTTCATGCGATAAAAATCGGAGAGAACCCCATCTATAACCACTTGATCAGGTTTTGCCTCCGGCAGCAACCGCCAATAAGGCAATTTCAGATATTTGCCGACAATCTGTAGTGTGCTTAGATTTGTCAGCAGACGGACGGCTGCGTGCCTACCCTGAACTTTCTTGATGGAACCTTTGATGCCGAATGTCGGCCCAAACAGCGTGATTCCCAGCTCTTTTTCATTTGTGCCTTTATAGACTTTGATGGTATTGACTGTTTGCATTCTTGACAGACCAGCCAGAGTCTGAAAATCGATCAGATTAAAATCCACGGTGATGCTGGCTAAACTGGTTTTCTGCGCCTGGTCAAATTCAATACCAATAGTCTCTCCAGGAAACCAGTCCGGAATATTGAGAAACGGCTTGGTGTCAGCTCCTGCATTCAGGTTTTTGCCTCGAGTTTCAAGGGCTCTGTCAAATTCGGTGATACCGCCACTGATGGTAACATCTGGAATGATTTTTTTTTCAAATTTTGAATATCCTGTTATTCTAGAATTTTCCAGAAACGACGGGTCGTAAGGAATATAGGTTATCCTGCCCCCAATTGAATTCAGCGAGCTTTTCAGCATTTCAGTGATACTCTGCGGCAGCTCGCCCCCCGCTGAAGACGTATAAGTTCCCGTAAGATCGGAAATCTGCTGACACTGAATTCGAAGTGGAGCAGTATTATAAATTTCCGTCATACGTCCCAAAGTCACGAGCGCATCATCCAGTGTGGTAATCCTGGCTGTCGGATAATCTTCGGGAAGATATACCTGGACATTATTGGGATTCAGGGATGCGCACGAAGCCCCAAAAAGCATAGCTATCAGGCAGCACAACATCTTCATTTTATTAAAGATGGTCGAAAAAAAATAATTGATGACCATTGTGTATCCTCAACAATTTTGGATTAAATCGCACCTTCAAAAAGACATACGGCAGTGACGCGATATCACTGATCCACAATGAGCGTTTTAGACCCCTTCGACTCATCTATAATATAAATATTTCCTCTAATCGTGCTGCCTGCCCCGAAAACCACACTGTCGATACTGCCAGTTGGATTTTTCGAAACGATCGCTTCTTCGGCATTGACTTCTCCGCCGTTGATTTTTGCTTGGGATTTTGCTCGCATTTTGATAAAAGTAATGTTGACATCCCGATCAAGATTATCGAATTGGGACACAGGCATATCATTTATAGGGATGCCGTCATCAAGATCGTTTCCATAACAAACACTGAGTAACATTAATAAAGTAATCGTCAGTCCCGATACAAATGTTTTGGTCTGCATGTTTTTATCAGTGTGCCTCCTATAACTGTTGTACTGTATTTCCCATTTTCCGAATTCGTGATGTTTCCTCCCGATACATTGTGATGTATGGTGCCGCCGACTTTTGAGTCTGAGTTTCAGATGGATTGAATTCACCAGAATTATTTCATTTTCACAGTGCCCATATTGGCTTCGCTATTAGTACCAGCGGCAACATTGGTTAATGACTGCCCGGCAGTCGCATTGAAAATAGTTCCTTTGACATTTGATGAATTCTCCATTTTAACAACTCCCAGATTGGCCTCACTTTCATTTCCAGTTGCCATATTGGTGA
This sequence comes from uncultured Geobacteraceae bacterium, assembly GCA_903958085.1. Taxonomy (GTDB): domain Bacteria; phylum Desulfobacterota; class Desulfuromonadia; order Geobacterales; family Pseudopelobacteraceae; genus JACRCG01. Next base: position 1,255 of record CAJBRY010000457.1, on the reverse strand, counting down.
TTTTTTGGCCCCCAGTTATGTTGACTATATACCCGTCAACATTTGAATTCTCCATTTTGACGACTCCGAGATTGGCCTCACTATCTTTTCCTGTTCCCATGTTGGTAACTGTCTGGCCCCCGGTCACGTTAACAATGGTCTCTCCAACTGTTGAATCCGCAAAAGCTACCGATACGCTGATCAAAAAAAACAATGCCGATAAAACAATACTTTTTTTCATGGCGTTCTCCTTTTCTCAAAATTTGTAGAAGTGATGAATTGATCCCTCGCCGAGCTATTTGCAATCTGGGTACTTTCCGTTTTGCCTTTGATAATCATGAAAATTAATGTATCTGTTCCCCGTGATTCTTTTTTTTTCACTCTGGAACATTTAAGCACACCAGAATATCTCTGTCAATTCGTGTTGATTGTTAAATCGGTGAAACGAACTTCTACCTCAGTAGAATCAACCTTCCTTTTAGTTGAAAAATTGGATATAGAAAGTCCAATCGCTACGGGTAAATCATAATTATCCTGAATTCCTGGAAGCGTCTTCCATTCCCCCGATTCATCGTAAAATGCTTCAAATTTCCCGTTGGTTCGCTTCAGGCGTAGCTTGCCTTTTGAATGACTTAAATGTTTCGGAAGATAGTCATCATACCATTTCCCCTTTGAAAGCCAAGCAGTAGAATATCCTTCAAATGTAGCGACAGGACTGTTATAACGTGCAACATTAACGGTAAAACGATCAGATTCTTTCTTTCCATTTGATAAATAAAGCATAAGAAGCGCTCTTTTTTGTCTGTCCAGTTGCGGATTTTCATAAAAAGGCCATTTCATGATTTCATATGAAACTTCTACAATAAAATTCCCTGTCAAATAAAATTTTGAAAAAACACCTCCTTCGACCTTTTCATTTGCTCCGCCGGACAGGATCAACCCTTTACCATATTGCCTGGTTACCTTCGTATTATCGGAATTCCATTGCTCCCATCGCGTCGAATCTAAACCAGAACCTGAAAAAGATTCTACAAAACCTGCCGTTAAAATATTCAGAGTTCCACTTGAAGAAACAGTTTGAGACGATTGCGGTGTCGATGGCTGTGTTGATTGAGAAGCCTTTTCAGTACAGACGGCAAACGCCCTGTGATCTCCGGACTCTAACTTCAGTTTGGAATCTATTTGACCTGTCAATAAATTAAACGACGGCGCAGTTCTGGAATATTGCTCCTCGGAAATCCATATCGACGAGCCTGTCATTTTAAAAGCAGGATCG
>CAJBRY010000456.1 GCA_903958085.1 uncultured Geobacteraceae bacterium | reverse complement strand
CGATCTCGTTCTTGCCGGTGTTATCGGTGCCATTATCTGGAATATTTTAACATGGTACTTCGGGCTTCCCTCGTCGTCTTCGCATGCAATCGTTGGCGGGCTTATCGGAGCTGTTATCGCACATATTGGCCCTTCAGCTCTACTCTGGGGCGGTCTGAAAAAAATCATTCTGGCTCTTGTACTTTCACCTATTCTTGGCGTTATCGCAGGTTTCGTCTTTGTTGTAATCTTTTCGCGGATATTGCAGCATCGTTCTCCGGCGGGTGTTAATCGCGGCTTTCGCAAGATGCAGATACTTTCAGCAGCGTTTATGGCCTTTTCACACGGTACTGCCGATGCCCAGAAGTCAATGGGTGTTATCACCATGGCTCTTCTCAGTTACGGAGCAATACCGACTTTCGAAGTGCCTATGTGGGTCAAATTCACCTGCGCTCTGGCAATGGCACTCGGAACTGCAGCTGGCGGGTGGCGCATAATAAAGACTGTCGGTAAGGATTTTGTAAAACTCCAGCCAATGACCGGTTTTTCGGTTGATTCAGCATCTACCTGCGTAATTCTGGGAGCATCCGTGTTGGGGCTTCCTACCAGCACAACCCATGTCGTCACTTCCTCAATTCTGGGGGTCGGACTTTCTAAAAGCATTAATGCAGTCAACTGGAATGTTGCAAAAAGGATTCTCACCGCCTGGGTTCTTACGATTCCGGCAGCGGCTCTGGTTGCTTATCTGACCTATCAGGTTATGAGCCCACTACTCGGCAAATAAAAACTTAAATATTTAGGAGGAATTTTTACGAATGAAAAAAGCGCTTATTACCGGCATAACCGGCCAGGACGGCTCCTACCTGGCAGAGTTGCTTCTTTCAAAAGGGTATGAAGTCCACGGCATGGTTCGCCGCTCCTCATCTTTTAATACCGGACGTATCGACCACATTTATCGTGATCCGCATGAAAAAGATGTGCGAATGTTTCTCCATTACGGAGATCTGAATGATGCCAGTTCGATCAACACTTTGTTGCGAGCCATACGGCCGGAAGAGATTTACAACCTCGGCGCGCAAAGTCATGTCCGTGTTTCGTTTGATGTTCCGGAATATACCGGAGAAGTAGATGGACTTGGAACAGTTCGAATCCTTGAGGGAATTCGCGAAACCGGCCTGAGTACGAGATTCTATCAGGCATCATCATCGGAGCTGTATGGCAAGGTAGTGGAAACCCCACAAAAAGAGACTACCCCGTTCTACCCGCGTTCTCCATACGCCTGCGCCAAAGCCTACGCTTTCTACATAACAATGAATTATCGCGAAAGCTATGGCATGCACGCCTCCAACGGCATTCTTTTCAACCATGAATCGCCACGTCGCGGTGAGACTTTCGTAACCCGTAAAATAACCCGTGCTGCTGCCCGCATAAAACTTGGCATTCAGGAATGTCTCTACCTCGGCAACATTGATGCAAAACGTGATTGGGGCTTTGCCGGTGATTATGTTGAAGCTATGTGGCGGATGCTGCAACAGGACGTAGCCGAAGATTACGTCATCGCCACAGGTGAAACCTACATGGTTCGGACCTTTGCCGGAAAAGTATTCGAGCGTCTCGGTATGCCGCTTGAATGGCAGGGAACCGGTGTAAATGAAAAAGGTATTGATACTACGACCGGCAAAACAGTCATTCAGATTGATCCGAAATATTTCCGCCCCGCAGAAGTTGACCTGCTGCTCGGCGATCCGACAAAAGCGAAGAAGCAGCTTGGGTGGGAGCTTAAGACCAGTTTTGAAGAACTTGTGAACATGATGACTGACGCGGACATGAAATTGGCTGAGAGGGAGAAACGTGCGGATGGATGATATGCTGCGTCAGGTAATCTATTACAGGAGAAATAGATGGTTACACAGGAAATACTAACTTTTCTCACAGAACATAAGACAGAAATGCAGGAAAAGTTTGGTGCAACACGAATAGGCCTTGCAGGAAGTTATGCGCGTGGTGAAGCAACGGAAGAGAGTGATATTGATATTGTTGTAGAATTAGAGAGTGTGAATAAATTTAGAAGTTTTTTTTACCTCTTATATTATTTGCAGGATGCGTTTGGCAAACGAGTAGACCTTGTAACCGAATCCAGCCTGAAGCCCCTTGTAAGAAAAACAGTCCTAAAGGATATCCTCTATGTCTGAAAGAGACGTCGCACTTTTTATTGAGGACATTCTTGAATCAATTGAAGCAATAGAGGATTTTGTCACGGGGTGTGATTACGATAGCTTCTTTACTGATAGAAAGACATATTCGGCTACATTGCGAGAGTTTATTGTTATCGGCGAGGCGATTTCAAATATTCCTGAGAACTTGAAAAATCAGTTTCCGGATATTGGCTGGCGCCTCATAAAAGATTTTCGTAAGGCGGATTCAAGTCTGAAGTGCAACTTTTGTAAGTG
>CAJBRY010000455.1 GCA_903958085.1 uncultured Geobacteraceae bacterium | reverse complement strand
GCCAGAAGTTAAGAAGTTTGTGGATAAGAAGATGTATCAATTTTTAAAATCTGTAGGAAGACGATGATGAATCCATTTTTAATTAATGAGCCGACTTGTATAAGTTTTTCTGGCGGCAGAACTTCAGCCTATATGCTTTGGAAAGTATTGCAAGAAAATAATGGGTTGCCAGATCAAGCCATTGTGTGTTTTGCCAATACCGGCAAAGAGGAAGAAGCAACGCTTGAATTTGTTCGGGATTGCTCTTCTAATTGGAATGTAAAAATTCACTGGCTTGAATATCAGTGGGATGAAGATACGAAAAAACGGTGGAGATTAGTAGACTTTGAGACTGCCAGCAGAAATGGGGAGCCTTTTGCGGCAGCTATAAAGAGTAGACGATATCTGCCTAACCCAGTTACTAGGTTTTGCACTTCGTTGTTAAAGATAAGGCCATTTGCACAATACTTAAAAACATTGGGTGATGACTGGCAGCAGATGGTAGGTATTCGCGCTGATGAACACAGGCGTGTTGTAAAAATTAGAAATAGACCAGATGAAGAAGGGTTTAGCAGAATTATGCCTCTTGCTGATGCTGGTGTTACAAAAGAAATGGTCGGTGAGTTTTGGAGGAATCAATCTTTTGATTTGGGTTTGCCGAACATGAACGGAGTAACTATGCACGGAAATTGCGACCTTTGTTATTTAAAAGGTGGACACCAAATAGTAAGCTTAATTCAAGAAAAACCATCTAGAGCAATTTGGTGGGCAGAGATGGAAGAAATGGTATCACTGTTGGTAGATAAGCCAAGCGGTGCGGTCTTTCGTTCTGATCGTCCGTCTTATGCTTCGATGATTGAATTCAATAAAGATCAAATGAATATGTTTGATCCAGATGAAAATGGTATTTCTTGTTTTTGTGGTGATTAATAATGGATTTTTTAGACTTTGCCAGATCATTTGGCATCATCATCCATGACTATCCGCCCATCGGCGTTTGGAAACGGTACCCGACTGACGATCATCCGCGCTCGCGCAATGGGGCGGTCAAGTTTCTAGGCACAGTCGGGTTCGTGCAGAATCATGCGATGGATACGGTGGTGTCCGTCTGGAAGCCTGACTCAAGCGAGCGCGCTAACCTGCCATCAATGCCGGATATGCGCCGGCAGCAACTAGAGCAAGAGCAAGAGACTAGACGCAAGCAAGCCGACGCCGCCAGGAAAGCGGTGACTATGCTGAATCAGTCTGGCTACAGTAGCCATGCTTACCTGCGCGCAAAGGGTTTCGAGAAAGAGCAAGGCAATGTTTATCACAAGGATGGTTCGCCGGTTCTTCTGATCCCGATGCGGGTGGGCAATAGTATTGTCGGGGTGCAGCAGATAGATGAGGACGGCGGCAAGCGGTTCCTGTACGGGCAACGCAGCGCAGGTGCATCGTTCGTGTTCAGCAATAACGGCCTAAATATCTTGTGCGAAGGGTATGCTACGGCACTCAGTGTTCGGGCGGCCATGACTCAGATCAAGCGACGATACAACATTTATGTTTGTTTCTCTGCTGGAAACATGAAAAAAATAGGACTAGACCTAAAATCTGGTGTGGTCGTTGCAGATAACGATCACAGTGGCACTGGTCAGCAAGCAGCGGCAGACATAGGTTGGCCGTACTGGATGAGCGATTCGGTCGGCGAGGATGCGAATGACTATATGCTGCGGGTCGGTCTGTTCCAGTTCTCACAAAGCCTGACTCAGTTAATGCTCAAGGTTCGAGAGTATGGATAGTTCGATGGTTAATTCGTCGTTTGTATGCGGCTGAATCTCATGCAAACTTTCCATAATCTCGTTTCCTAATGACAGTACCCTGAAGCCGGCGCCAGTCCAGTCGGAAAATACTCTGACATTTCCATCGGCATCTTCAATCAGATGGATTGAATACATTTTCAGATTGGTATATTCCATTCGTCTGATCTCCTATAACCCCATAGCATCCCATATGCGGCAGTATGCTATCAAAAACCCGAATTGAAAATCAGTAAGTTGTTCACTCATTATCAATTCGTCTGCCGATTGGTGCGGCAGATCATTATCGATACAGAATTTTTCCAGGATTTCTGTCATGGTTTCGCTGGCGGCTTCTGATTTGCTATATACGCGGGTCATGTTGTCCTCACATAAATTTCTGATTTATGCTGCATTATTTTGTAGACTAAGCCTGACTCAATCAGTTGTTGTAACTCGGCGCGTACCTTATGCCAGTTGGTGATCTTGATCTTCTGATCTCGAAAGTGCGTGACTATATCTCCCCATTCCGCACCGTCAAGCGTGATGATCTCCATCAAAATCATTTGGGTTTTAGTCATATCTTGCCCCGCGTGGTCATGAGTAGATCGGCTATCTGAGATACGCTAAGGCTACTAAAGCGTGACTCATTCAATGTTTGGGCGGTCTCCATAACTGCCGGCGGTATCCATATGCCGAGCGATTTCATCTTCGCCAATTCGTGCGTCAGTGCGTTATTAAAATTGGTCATGCTGTCTCCGATTGTCTAATTCCTACTGAGCTTATTGATTCTCCGTCGCATTCTCCGGCGCAGTAATAATTATCGTATTCCGAAAACGTATCTGGCTCGTTCAAATGTTTTGACCCTTCAACCCATACATCCTCGCTGCCGCAATATTTGCAGTAATAAGTAATTTTCATTTGTTTGGTCATGCTATCTCTCCTTGTGTTAGTTCGACTGACTCAACTTCCCAATCGGCTGCTAGTGCCAAAGAGGATAGTTTCGTCCATGCCAATTTTTCG
>CAJBRY010000454.1 GCA_903958085.1 uncultured Geobacteraceae bacterium | reverse complement strand
CCCATAAGTCTTATAAGATCATCAAGCTTAGTAGCGTCAACTCTCAGATAATCCGTTTTTGAACCTTTAGAGGCAGGGGAAACCGACGGGGAATCAACAACGGAAACCGCTTCTTCCAGTCGCGACTGAGTTGAATCAGAAACTTTTAGCATCTCTGACTTATCAGACTGCACGGGATGGCTTGGCAACTCTACCTGTGCTACAGCCACTTGTGCCAACTCCTCGCAGAGAGCTTCCGGAGCTTCCGGAGATTTATCTCCGGAAGTTATTTTTTCCAGCATTGCCAATAATGCATCAACCCCACGAAACAGGGCATCGGACACTGATTCAACCAGGGTGATTTTGCCACCGCGAACCGCATCAAGCACATCTTCCATTTTGTGAGCAAGCTCGGTAACACCGGTCAGCTTCATCATCCGCGATGAACCCTTGATTGTATGGGCTGAACGAAACAGGCCATTAATCATCTCGTTATCACCGGGAGTTTTTTCAAGGTTTAGCAATCCCTCACTTATCCGGGTGCAATGCTCGCGGGCCTCTTCTACGAAACGTGCTAAAAATTTTGAGTGATCAAATGCCATTATTTACCCGTTCTTCTTCAAGAGCGACAATTTGTGTCGACATATAAACATAAACTGTTCCGCATTGACCGAAAGTGGGAAAAACGCCTGCCCATGCTCTTTGACCGGCACTTTTTCAAGAATACGAACCGCCACTTCATAGCCGCTTATAGCCCGTTTTTCGTCCCGCTGTGCGTAGCATATCTCAGCAGTATAGAAATGAGCCAGCCAACAGGAGGAATCCAGGTAGATTGCCTCCCTGAAACGCTTGATGGCAATATCTATGTTTCCCCTCTGGCGCTCAATGATGCCGAGCATGAGATATGCTTCAAGACATAGGGAGTCCCTGCTAAGAACATTGTTACAAATATCGTGAGCCTCATCAAACTTTGAGATACTCAGAAGAAGGCTCCCCTTGAGGCATTTTGCCTTTTCAAATGTATCATCCTGTTCAATTATGGAATCAAGAACCTTTAGAGCCTTGTCATGCTCTTTATTGTGAGCATGCTGGATAGCAGCATCAAAATGCTCCCTGATATCCACCTGCCTGTATTTGCTGAACTGCTTGGGAGTGCCGTCCTTTGCAGGTATTTCCTGATTCCGGCTATGCGTTGCAACTGGCTTTACCGCAGTTATCGAGACAGTTTGAGGAGAAACGTTCCTGACCCGGCCGGGAGGAATGTAACTACGACTCGACCTTCGGCGTTCTTCAAAAATCAACGGCGGTGTTTTCCTGTAAAAAAAGAGCGAATCCTCACGAACGAGTGAAAGAATACCTAGATCATGATGAATAGTCTCAGAAGCGCCGACCAGCAGACATCCTAAGTCGGCAAGAAGCTCAGAAAGTCTGGTGAAAATTTCCTCCTGAACCGGTCTCGGAAAATAGATTGAAACGTTCCTGTATAAGATAATATCCGGCATCTGCATCACTTCGGGATAATTTCCTGCCAACAGGTTTACAACCTCAAACTCTACTCTTTTTCTTATAAGATCATTTATCTGAAATCTGTCTACGCCGACTGGTTCAAAATAACGCTCCAGCAAAGACTTTTTCATCCCACGAAATGAACCCTTGCCATACACACCTTTTTTGGCTGAAGAAACAACAGCAGAATCAATATCTACGCCTGTTATGGCAAACAGCCTTTTACACTCATCGCCAAATTTATCCTGCAACATCATGGCTACGGAATATGGTTCTTCGCCTGTGGAACAGCCAGCACTCAATATTCGGATAGGTCTCTCTTTACGGGCACCCATTATCTCAGGCAGCAACCTGTCAACCATAAGATTCAGGTGTTCAGGCTCGCGAAAAAAATATGTTTCATTAACAGTAAGCAACTCCGTTAAACATAGCAGTTCCACCTGATCACGCAACAAAAGGGAGTAATAGGCGTTAAACATATCAATACCATGCACCGCCATACGGCGACAGATAGATGCTGAAAGCGCCTGTTCCCTCTCTTTTTCAAAGCTATGCCCGCATGAACGCAGGAGCAGTTGTTTAAATGGAGAAAGGTCAACCCGTTCAGTCATTGCGTGCAACAAACCGTCAGCTTTCATAAATCAGATTCCGGCACGCTGGATCAGTTCCGCTGGCAGTTTTGCAAGCGGTACAACCTTATGAATATATCCACGTTCAATGGCAAGCCGGTTCATGCCATACACAACCGAACTATCAGCATCCTGAGCAAGTGTCGAACCTCCAGCCAACTTTATTGCCTTCATCCCCTCTACGCCATCATCCCCCATCCCGCTCATAATCAGGCCAATGAGACCTTTTCGATACGAAGCGGCAACTGAAGTAAGGAGCGTATTGCAGGAGGGATGATAAATATGGCTGGAGTCATGATTGCCCAGCGATATTATACCCTGTTCACTTATTCTCATCGAAGATTCTGCAGGATTAACATAAACATGACCCGGCACAAGACGCGCTCCATTAGAGGCCATAACAACTGTGAGTGGTGTTCCCCCGTTAAACCAGTCAACCATTCCCTGAGTAAACCCTTCAGAAATATGCTGTGTGATAAGTATAGAGAGAGGGAACTCGGCTGGAAGATCAGACAATATCTTATAGATGGCGTGCGGCCCACCTGTTGAAGCAGCTATTGCAACTACACCGGACTTGGGCAACCCCTTTGGTGCAGCAGCTCCGCTCATTTTATCACGGTCGGATATGGCCAGCAGATGGGCGACTACATCAACTTTAGCAAGATAGCGAATTTTATGGATTAGAACCTGAACTTTTTCGAGGCTGATATCAGGCTTTTCAATAACATCCAACGCTCCTTTTGATATTGCTGAAAAAGCGGTACGCACTCCGCTCTGGGCAGTTACAACCAGAATTGGTACAGGATGCTCAGCAATAATCCGTTCAATGGCCTCAAGCCCGCCCATAACAGGCATTTCAATATCCATCGTCACGATGTCAGGTTTGAGCTCGGCAACCTTCTCAATCGCTTCAGCGCCGTTTGAAGCCTCACCGATAACTACGATACCAGAATCAGACTCAAGAATCGCACGTATCATGTCGCGCACGAGACCGCTATCGTCGACAACAAGCACGCGTATTATACTTTCTTGTCTTGTCATCAGCTAACTGGCTCTCCAGAGACAGAGGCGACATTCACACCATCCTCTTTGCCAGCTTTAAAAGTCATAACCAGTTTTTTTAATTGTTCAGATAAATCTGCCAGTTCGTCGGTCACTTTATTAGTCTGATGAATCGAATCTGTGGCATAACGAACACCCTGTTCAATATCCTTTAGCGCCAGCACAACCTGACCGCTGGCAATCTGCTGCTGCTGGGTGGATAGAGATATCTGACGTGCCGCACCAGCAGTTTCTTCAACGCCATCGACGCTCTCGATGAGCATCACGACGGTATGAGAAGCATACTCCTGACCTTCCTGGATCAGCTGAAAACTCTTTTCCGAAGACATCACCAGACGGTTAACCGAATCAAGAATTTCCGTTATCTTTCCTTCAATCTCAGTTGTTGATTCAACAACACTATCGGCAAGACGACGGATTTCTACCGCCACAACACCAAAACGCTTGCCGGCTTCCCCGGCACTTGCCGCCTCAAGCGCAGCGTTGAATGCAATCAGCTTGGTCTGATTAGCAATATTGTTAATAATCTCCATAACCTTGTTAATTTCTTTGGACTTTCTTCCCAATTCAACAATCTCTTCAAGATTAGTCTGAATATTTTGACTTATGTCGTTAATCTTAAAGGTAAGATTCTCAACCTCAGCCGCACCGTTTTTGGTATCATCCAACGTTCTGTCTGCTCTTTCCACAACACTTTCACTATGCTGGGCAATCTGGCTGGCGGTTGAAGAAAACTCTTCCATAGTTGACGATATTTCAACCACGGAACTGGAAAGCTGTGTCGAAAAACCGGACTGCTGATCCATTGTCAATGCAATAGCTCCGACATGTGTGTGAATTTTATCTGTTATTACTGAGACCTTGCCAATTATTGGAAAGAGAGCCCTTCTTACGAGAAAAACGGTAAACAAGGCAAAAACCAAGGCAATAGCCGCAGTAATCACCAGCATAAGTGTTTGCAGGCGGTTGTAGGCAGCAAAATAGTCGCTTTCTTTTATCCCGACGTAAAGCACACCGATAACCTCACCTTTAGCGTTTTTGATCGGATCGTACGCTGTAAAATAGGGTATATCCTGAATCTTTGCAGCGCCACGATACGGCTTACCCTCCTTGAGAACCGCATCATAAGCAGCACCAACCAGCTTCGTATCAATAGCCCTGCTGCCATCCGGCTTAAGAACATTTGTCGACACACGTGTATCGCCCATAAAAATGGTAGCCGTTCCACCAAAAGAATCCCTTATCTTGTCAGGAAGTTCGTAGTTACCGTTAATAACGTATTCACCGGCCATCAATTTGCCGTTCGCAATATGAAAATTATTGCCTTTGTCCTTTAGAAGTTCCCAGAAAACCTTCAGAATACCTTCCTGGGATACGCTTGCCTGCCTGCGAATTTCATTGCGAATGCTAACAAAAGTAAAGCAGGACGTAATCGCAATAGCCATCGTTACAATGATTACGTTTATCAGGACAAACTTGGTGGTCAATCTCATGGAATCCCCCTCTTCAGTATTTCGGATTTATTAGTTTTTGAGCTTTCTGTTTAAAAAAATCTGGAAGTCTATAAGCAGCACCATAACTCCGTTTCGAATTATAATACCCCAAAAACCTTTTTGCATTGCCAAAGGTTCAAGCAAAGGTGGAAATAACCGGATGTCACTCTGGCTGAACCCAGCAATATCCTCCATTGAGTCGATAATTAGCCGGTATGGCTTGCTGTCTGCAGTTTTGATTGAAATAACCGTCGGAGAAAAATATTTTTTTACTCCTGCACCGTATTCAAATTCTTCATGGAACCAGAATATATCTTCAGATCGCTCACCGATGTATGAAGAGACACCGTTGATCTGGCCTGCCTCAACCCCAAAATGAACACCACAAACTGAAAAAAGCAGCAGATCCAGACTCATATCAATCATAGGGTAACAAGAGTCGCCAGTTTACCGACATCTAGCAAAGAAATTGTTTCACCTCTGTATCCTACCTCTCCGATAACAAGATCCCTTGCGGGACCATTCAAGGTGGCAAGCGCTGGATGAATGCTGTTTATGGGTATGTCCACAACGTCCTCAATTGACTCAATCATTACGCCAGAATGAAAATCCCCCCGTACTGCCATGGCAATCAAACCTTTGCTCTTTTCATGTACTTCTTCTCCAAGAAAATGGCGAAGATCTACGACCGATTCTATGTCCCCCCGTACATTGATGAGTCCCGGAAGATAGTCCGGGAGACAGGGAACCCACGATATTTCGGATGAAGGTAAAATTTCCCTGATGTCACTGCCGTAAAATGCAAAAAGGTTGACACCACACATAAAGATGACAATCTTGACACGTTCTTCTTCTACATCAACAACTTCTTTTGAATGTTGCCGTCTTTTTAGTTCGTCAAAAACAATTTCACTTTTCGATCTTTCGTCGAATGGCAACATGATCTTTTCCCCACAACCGCGAGCAATCAAGCAGTCAAATTAGATAATGATTCTATAGAAAGTTTCCGCACAATAAACCAGCGTAATTACGTTTACAATATAAATTTAACTTTCAGAAGTAGTGAAATATCGGATAGATTTGATATTGAATTCGGTACATTCAATGCTACTATTAGAGCATACATAAAAGCGGCACATATACTCAGAATAATCGGTAGTATAAATAGCTTTGAATAAAGGAACTTTCTTGAAACTTAACAGAGAAAACATTTTCGAGGGCATACCGCCGGTACTCGTGAAAGAACTTTTTCAAACACTCGCCGAATCCGGCACGGTACGAGTTGAAAGAATCATATCAGATGGGCATGGTACACCACAGGGAGAGTGGTATGATCAGGGATGGGATGAGTGGGTACTTCTGATATCCGGCGGTGCAACGTTGCTGTTTGATGGTGAATCCACTCCACAAACTCTTAAACCAGGGGATCATCTTATGATTCCCGCAGGCTGCCGTCACAGGGTAGAAAGCACAACCGCCAACCAAAAAACAATCTGGCTGGCGGTTCATTTTCAAGAAAATAAACAGACCTTTTCAGGATGAAATCATATAACGGTTTTTCCCGGCCAATTTTGCCAGGCGTAGCGCCTGATCAGCCTTTGAAACACACTCATAAAGCGACTCTCCTGTATGGTACTCACAGAGACCAATACTGGCAGTAATCCGTATGCCTGGGTGATGAGCCTTGAACTCCGTCATTGAAATTGATTCCAGCACTTTTCCAGCAAGAGTTACTGAGCCTTCCGCAGTGGTTTCAGGCAACAGAAAAAGAAATTCTTCTCCACCCCAACGCGCACAGACATCCTCATTACGAACGCAGCTCATGAGGACTCGTGCCACTTCTACAAGCACATCATCTCCATCGTTAAAACCGTGAGTCTCATTAACATGCTTGAAATCGTCAAGGTCAACAAGCATTACAGAAAATGTCCGTAAGTGACGTTGTGCTCTGCTGAACTCCCGCTCCATCTTTTCCATGATATCCCGCCGATTTGCCAGGCCGGTCATGGGATCAATCCTCGTTGCCAGATCCAATGAGCGATCCATTTCGCTCAACTGGGTTCTAAGGCTGTTCTTCTCTTTTTCCAGCAGTTCATAACGGTGCTTAAGAGCCGAATATTCTTCATATATCAATCGGTATTCTATCATCAGCGGGTTAGCGTCATGCCGGGCATCTGAAACAATAT